>CAWVRV010000011.1:0-46214 GCA_963932755.1 uncultured Flavobacteriales bacterium
TTGATGACGTGAATGACAAGTACACGATATATGCTGCTTGTGCTGCGACATACAGTTCAGACCTCAGAGGACACAACAACGCTGGCGTATGTCTTATGGAGATGGGCCGACGCAACCAAGCAGAGGAGGCTTTTAACTCTGCACGTTCACTTGAACCGAACAACAAGGCTGTTCTAAATAACCTCGGAGCGATCACACGCCAAAAAGGAAAAACAGATGAGGCAGCTTCACTCTTCGGAAAAGCTGGTTCTGGACCAGAGGTGAGCTACAACAAAGGACTCGTCGCAATCACACAAGGAAACTACGGTGCTGCGATCTCTAACATGAGCGGCGCGACAACTGCAAACCTTGCGCTTGCGAAACTTCTTAACGGAGATGCAAGTGGCGCGAAGACCACCCTTGAAAACGCAAACGACGATTCAGCGGTATCAAGCTACCTCCTTGCGATATGCTCGGCACGTCTAGGCGATGGAGAAGGCGTGAAACGCAACATCACTGATGCACTCACAAAGGACGGAACACTCAGAGAAAAAGCGAAGTCAGATTTAGAGTTTCAGAACTACAGGTCTGAATTGGGACTTTAGCATTCGCGAGCGCTCGCTCGGAACGCAATCCATAAATTACGCAACACATTAAAAAGAGGCTGTCTCATTTCGGAGACAGCCTCTTTTTTAAGTCCAATAGATTTGTGAGAACACCTAGGCGTTCAATAGGCTCGCTGTATGCCATAGCACGATCCCGGCACAAACACTCACGTTCATGCTTTTTTTGACGCCCAACTGAGGGATCTCTAAGATGACATCTGCTGAGTCGCACGTTGCGGGTTGTACCCCACGAACTTCGTTGCCGAAGACAAGCGCCCACCTCTCCCCTTTTAAAGGCGTCCATTCGCTTAATGACACACTTCTGGGGTCTTGCTCAACGACGGCGATCTTATATCCTTCAGAACGCAATACAGCGATCGCCTCCTCCGCATTTGTGTGACCACGCCATGGAATATGATCGCTGGCCCCCAAAGCTGTTTTTAAGATGTCGCGGTGAGGCGGATGGCAGGTAATCCCGCAAAGCTCAACTCCCGCAATACAGAAGGCATCTCCTGTTCTGAAGAACGCACCTACATTGTTTCCGCTTCTGACATCCTCAAGAATAAAAACAACGGGAAGGTTGTTTTCATTTGTGTAATCTTCGGGTTCCACTTGAATGGGCTCGTAAAAACGACGATTTAATCGTTGAAGTGAAGCGTGAAAGGAAGACGGGTTTGGTAGATGTCATTCGATTCCAGCATACGCTTCACGGAAAGTATTTCGAGGAACGTAGAATTGTCTTCACCCAGCAAAGCAAGTGCATCGAAACTTGATCTTACACCCGTCAAATCCTCCATGAAAATCTCAAACGGATCACCGATCTCCGGAAGGAAAACACATTCAGCATCGGGAGATCCTATCAGGTTCTTTGTATAAGTCAGGGCTGTTTCCAAATTTCCGATTTCATCCACCAGACCGATTTCGAGGGCATCATTTCCAGACCACACCCTTCCTCTTGCGACCTCCTCCACTTGTTCTGCATTCATCCCTCTGCCCTCAGCTACTTTAGAAGTAAAGGAGTAATATATATCTGAAATAATTTCATTGTAAGCCTCAATTTCAAATTCAGACATCGAAAAAACACCATCCGGTTTCCCGGCGTGGCTATGCGTCGCAATCTCATCGAATGCGACTCCCAAATGTTTTTCATACATCCCTCCTACATTGGGGATTACGCCAAATACACCAATCGATCCAGTGATGGTCGTCGGGTTTGCAAAAATGCGATCGGCTGCACAGCTGATGTAGTATCCGCCCGATGCAGCAAGGTCACCCATGCTTACGACCAGGGTTTTCCCTGCTTCCTTTAAAAGAATCGTTTCTCTCCAAATCACATCACTTGCAAGGGCACTTCCTCCTGGAGAATTCACCCTGAGAACGACCGCCTTGACATCAGAGGCCAGACGCGCTTTACGAAGCGCTTCAGCGGTGGTAACCGATCCAATCGTCGTAGCATCTCCTTCTCCGGATTCAATGGCTCCTACTGCATACACAACCGCAATCTCCCCACCCAAAGGACGCGACTCATCGTCACTCGAATCACCGTCTTCAACATCATCAGTCAGGGTATTGATGAGGTCTGCCATAGACTCCTCGGACATATCTAAACCAAACATAGTCTCTGGCAAGGTATACTCACCGAAAGAAATTGTTTCTAATTCCAGACTGTCCAAACGACTTTCTAAAAGATCATCCAACTCGTCCTGGTACAGCATTCCGTCAATGAGACCTTGATTGACCGCATCAGCAGGAAGACGGACGAGAATGTTTTCCGCCACCGCATCCACTTGCGCAACAGGAATATTTCGGCTTGCGGCGATGTCTGAACTTATCGTCGTCCAAAACGCGCCCAGCAATGCGCCCAATTGCTCTTTGTTCGCCTCGCTGAAATTTCTGCGAAGCAAAGGCTCTACTGCAGACTTGTATTTGTTGTTTGGTCCTCGAAGGACAGTCACATCAACGCCCAGCTTGTCCATCAAACCAGGGTAAAACATCGTTTGAGAACGGAGCCCCAAAAGCGTCATTCCACCAGCTGGATGAAGGTAAACTTCATCCGCCACGGAATTGAGATAGTAACCTCCCTGACTCATGGTCTCACTCCAGGCAACCACCCATTTTCCAGACGCACGGAACGCTTCAATGCCATCGCGGATATCTTCAAGTGTGGAAGGAGAAGCTGCGACCCCAGAAATATTTAAGTAAATACCTTTGATCTTGTCATCCTCAGCAGCCCTGCTTAGGCCATCAAGGATTTGGTCCAAACCCATTTGTGGAGAAGGCGTTAAACTCGCAAAATTAAAAGCGAAGGGCTCAACGCCTCCTCGCTCGACAATGTTCGCGTTGAGATTCATCACAATCACATTCGCATCGCCAGAATACACTTCTGTATCATCTTCCTCCAGTTCTGTAATGGCACCTACTATCCCGCCTACCAGCGCGCCTACAAAGATGAAAATTAAGATTGTGCCTGCGATTAACAAACCGATGATTGAGCCTACGGTGGAGCTCGCAATGTTTTTGATAAAGTTCATTCTGCAATGATACGAATGTAAATTGCGAGTAATTAACAAAACATGTTATTCCGAACAGTATATATAGGTGTCGGTTCAAATTTGGGGAATCGGGAGGACGAAATCCAAGCAGGGATTCACGCTTTAGAGATTGAGCTTGTAGAACGAAAAGCCATTAAATCGCTCACCACTTCACCCATATATGAAACAGAAGCGTGGGGAATGCCTCCTGAGACACCCCTGTTTCTCAATCAAGTCATCGCACTGGAAACCGACATGGATGTTCAGCTTCTGTTGAAGGTTCTCCTGAACATCGAAAATGATTTGGGCCGAACAAGACTCGGAGAGGGATATTCAAATCGAACGATTGACCTTGACATCTTGTTAGACCGTGATCTGATCTTGAAAACGAAGGAACTCATTCTTCCTCATCCGAAAATCGTGGAGCGTAGATTCGTATTACAACCGTTATCTGACTTAGATTCGGAAATGACAATTCCAGGCTACGATTGTACCGTCGGGGAAGCATTAAAAATTTGTCCTCAAAAACCAGAAGTAAGAATATGGGCCCATACGCATACATCGCGATAGAAGGAAATATAGGTGCTGGAAAAACCACATTCAGCAAACTGATGGCCGAAAGGACGGGCAGCAAGCTCATTCTCGAAAGGTTTGCGGAAAATCCTTTCCTGGAAAGGTTCTACGATGACCCCGAAAGTCACGGTTTTTCAGTCGAGCTCGCGTTCGTCGCAGATCGGTTTAAACAACTGGGCGAAGTTCTGGGCAGCCGCAACCTGTTCCGGCAAAATGTCATCGCTGATTACAATTTTGCAAAATCTCTTATTTTCGCCAAGGCGAATCTCCCGCACAATGAGTTTACGCTTTTTAAGACGATGTTTCGCCTCATGGAAGCCCAAATCCCTTCCCCGGAAGTGGTTGCCATTCTGAATCCTGGGATAGAGAAGGTGAAAACACAGATTAAAGAACGTGGGCGTAGCTACGAACAAGATCTTCCGGAGGGATACCTCGAGAAAATCGACAAGGGCTATCTCTCCTATTACAAACACCACCGAGGTTCAAGAATCCTTCTCATAGACACCTCGGAGCTGGATTTCGTGGCAAATCTTGAAGATTACAAAAAGATCTTGAACTGCATCACTACCCCTCGCAAGCCTGGAGTGTACGAGATCAAGCCTTGATGAGAAAAAACCGAAGAACACATGCGTAGAAAAGATTTTTTAAAATTGGGTGCCCTCTTTGGTGGAGGGGTCTTTTCAGGAGCATCGTTTGGAGGTACTGGAAAAAAGCGTGTTTCCGAGGCGTCCATAGGTGAAACCATTTCCAATGCAGGCCTTGAAGGAAGCATGTTCGACTACGCCGATGCGCCTATCGAGAAAGTCAGGGTGGCGATGGTCGGTTTGGGGAATCGGGGGAGCACATTGACAGAGATGTTAAGCTGGCTGGTCAAGAATGGTCACGCAGAAATCGTTTCTATTTGTGATGTTCAACCTGCGTTTTTAGATCGCGCCGAAGCGAGTATTGCAAAATTCCAGCGTTCTGTTCCTAGGAGAATCGATGGCAGCTCAGACGAAAACGAATGGAAAAAGGCCTGCAACCCTGAGGAAGCTGACTTGCTTCTGGTGGCGACGCCTTGGAGATGGCATGCCCCGATGGCGATGTATGCGATGGAGCAAGGTTTGCATGTCGCCACCGAAGTCCCCATTGCATATACCGTAGACCAAAACTTAGAACTTCTCAAGACCGCAGAAAGAACGAAGAGGCATTGCATTATGCTCGAAAACTGCTGTTACAATGGCGAAGAGTTGTTTGTTTTGAATATGGTGAAAGAGGGCGCTTTCGGTGAACTTACCCATGCGGAATGTGCGTACATACACGATTTGAGACAGCTGCTTATTGACGAGGATTACTACCACAACCGTTGGCGTTTGCAACACCATCTCGAGAGAGACGGAAACCTGTATACCACCCATGGACTCGGTCCTGTGTGCATGTACATGGACATCCTCAGAGGAGATAATTTGAGCCACCTGGTGTCAATGAGTTCGAATGAGGCGGCGCTGTCAAAAGCCCTCAGAGAATCTGACGACACCTATTTGAATTCCATCGCTGACAACGTAAAATGTGGGGACGTCAATACGACCCTCATCAAAACCGAGAAAGGAAAAAGCATCATGCTTCAATTTGATGTCCATACAGGACGTCCTTACAACAGGTTGAACAAACTCTGCGGATCGGGCGCCACGCATTATGGCTACCCTTCGAGATTGTACAAAGACCATGGCCCTACGTGGGATTGGCACAGATGGCAAGATGAAGCGGGGTACAAAGAAGCTCAGGAACAATTCGCGCATCCCATGTGGAGTAAACTTCAAGCTCAGATTTCAGAAAACGAACAGGGACATGGAGGAATGGACTTCGTGATGATCTACAGGCTGATTCGATCACTGAACAAAGGTGTTTCTCTCGACTTGAATGTGTATGACGGCGTGCTTTGGTCTCTCGTAGGGGCCTTAAGCGAAGAAAGTGTCGCACAGGGCAACGAAAAAGTCATTATTCCAGACATTACAAACGGCGCGTGGAAAACGCCAAGGGTACATCCCGTCTTCAGGGAGTTTTAGCCGATCAGCTCAGCCATCTTCGAACCGATATGCGCTGGGCTATCCACAACGTGGATGCCACATTCTCTCATGACGCGCTTCTTCGCTTCTGCGGTCTCGTCCTCGCCTGAAACGATCGCTCCAGCGTGGCCCATCGTACGTCCTTTCGGAGCGGTCACGCCTGCGATGAATCCGACAACTGGCTTCGTGCCGTGCGCTTTAATCCAACGGGCGGCGTTCACTTCGAGGTCCCCCCCGATTTCGCCTATCATCACAATGCCTTTCGTCTCATCGTCCGCCATCAGGAGCTGCACTGCGTCAAGGGTCGTGGTTCCGATGATTGGATCACCGCCAATTCCGATCGCTGTGGTTTGGCCTAGACCCGCTTTCGTACACTGATCCACCGCCTCATACGTGAGGGTGCCTGACTTCGACACGATACCTACTGTCCCTTTCTCGAAAATAAACCCTGGCATAATCCCCACCTTTGCTTCGCCTGCGGTCATCACACCTGGACAATTGGGGCCGATCAACCTACATTCTTTCTGATCGATGTATTGCTTCACGACGACCATATCCGATACGGGAATCCCCTCAGTAATGCATATAATGACTTTAATTCCTCCATCGGCGGCCTCCATAATCGCGTCAGCTGCGAAAGCGGGAGGAACGAAAAGGATGCTCACATCCGCGCCAGTTTCTTGAACTGCGTCTTGAACCGTGTTAAAAACGGGTTTCCCGAGATGGGTTTGACCGCCTTTCCCAGGTGTCACTCCCCCTACCACGTTGGTGCCGTAATCAATCATTTGGCCTGCGTGGAAAGTTCCCTCACCACCTGTAAATCCTTGAACAATAATCTTTGAATCTTTATTTACTAGAACACTCATGTGGTAATTTTTTTTACGTCTGTATGTATCGCGCGGCAAATTTAGACCAAACCACCTCTTTACTCCCCTTTTTTTCCGCACTTTTGCACTCTAAACAAATGATTTGAAAAATTCTCTTCCTCAAGCCCTTGATGGTTCCACGATCGTCGCCATTTCCACCGCTCCTGGCGCGGGCGGTATTGCCGTGGTCAGAATCTCAGGCCCAGATGCTTTCCGCCTCGGATCTGCTGTTTTTTCAAAGACCATAAGTTCTGAGAACGAAAGGAAGGTCGTCTTCGGGCGTATCCTATCTGAAACTGGTGAAATGATTGACGAAGGGCTTGCTTTGGTGCTTTGCGGACCTCGATCGTATACCGGAGAGGATACAATAGAATTCAACATCCACGGCTCGACATTTATCCAATCTGAAGTTGTCCGACTGCTCGTTCTGGCGGGTTGTCGTCTTGCGGGACCGGGAGAGTTTACGCAACGTGCCTTTTTAAATGGGCGTCTCGACCTCACCCAAGCTGAAGCCGTCGCCGACCTCATCGCTTCGGAACACAGCGGAGCACATCGACTTGCCATCTCACAATTGCGCGGTGGGTTCTCTCGCGAAATCGGTGCTTTACGTGAAGCTCTGATCGGGTTTGCTGGACTTCTGGAACTGGAACTCGATTTTTCAGAAGAAGATGTCGAGTTCGCGGATCGCGCGCGATTCAACGAACTCCTCAACGATCTACTGACGCGCATCTCTTCGCTTGCCGCTTCGTTTCGCGCAGGAAATGCCATCAAATCCGGCATCCCCATTGCCATACTTGGCGCCCCCAATGCGGGAAAGTCCACCCTTCTTAATGCGCTCGTGGGAGATGACAGAGCCATCGTTTCTGACATCGCAGGCACCACACGCGACATTATCGAGGACACGTGCGTCATCGGCGGCACCCTTTTCAGATTTATCGATACAGCCGGTCTTCGCACAACTTCGGACTCCATAGAATCTGAGGGCATCCGCAGAGCGCTAGAAAAAGCGGGCGCCGCACACTCCGTGCTGTACTTGCTCGACCCCTCTGAAGACACCGCTTCTTCTGCCTCTGCTGCCATCGCAGCGTTAAATCTACCCGAAGAGGTCAGTGTCATCGCGGTTTGGAACAAATGTGATCTTGGCGGAAACCACCCCCCTGTTGCAGCCGCCTCTCATACCTTAGAAATTTCTGCCTCAGAAGGTTCTGGATTAAAAGAACTTCAAGATTTACTCAGGTCATCTCACGGTCTAGAAGCTTCTGCCTCCTCCCTTGTTGTGACCAATGAAAGGCACTTTGAAGCTTTAATTTTAGCCGAAAAATCTTTGCTTGCCGTCCAATTTGGATTGAAGGGCGACATCCCTTCAGATCTCGTCGCCATAGATGTCCGTGAATCGCTCCATCACCTTGGCTCTATCACTGGTGCTGTCCATGCTGACGATATCCTGGGACATATCTTTTCCCATTTCTGTATCGGAAAGTAACCAATACAAACGATACGTATAACAAATCAAGCTAAAACCTTTATAAACAAAGGATTTTAAGAGCTTGTACATTTTAAATGTAACGTATGTTTTGTGATGATATGTGTTTAATCGGTACATATTTGTACCTTTATTTTATCTCGTCACTTTTGGTTCTTTAATTTGTACCTCGAAATGGCAGGCGAGTAAAATGTTTTTTTTTTTACCGTGCACAGTTTTCACAGATAGCATAGAGACCATGGTTACAAAAGTTAGTCTGATACAAAAGCGAATAAGCAAAGGACGAATGAGATATTCAATTGTGTTGCTAATGGCCATGGGTATGGCCATGGGTATGGCTTCGTGTGCAAGCCACAAGTACTCCTCTTCAGAACGTATTGCAAACCAGACGGTTTCCTTTCGAGCCAACCCACCGAACGCCAAAGTGACTATCAAAGGTTCAACAGTGGACATTGACAGGAACCTAAATCATAGCACAAGCGGAACGTCGGGAAATCTTGCATTACCGTCATTGAAAAAGAAAAACCTGAAGCTAGTTGTGACGGCTCCCGATTACGAGTCAGACACCATCAATTTGAAAAGAAAGGTTCGCAGCGAGGCACTCTGGAAAAGTGCTGGTTTGGGGCTGTTTACTTATTTCATTCCTCTTGTGATTGATCTTTTTCGATCGGATTTCTACCAGCTCCGGCCCGATTCACGATCGGTAGCACTGGACATGGATTACACGGACGCTTTCTACCGCAGGAAACTGGATGAAAGAGGGGGAAGTGAAAACCCAGGTGACTTCGACACTTACATCTCAAGTTTCCCAGATTCACCCTTTCATGAGGACGCCAAAAAACTGAAGACTGAACTTGAGTTCAACTTAGCGCTCAAAGAAGGAACTGAAGTTGCTTTAAACCGATTCATCGCGTCCCACCCGGACTCGCATATCCTTGAACAGGCGAAGAAGGCCATAGATGAAATGGAAGAAGCTCGACTTGCGTTCGAATCTGTTCTATCACAGAATACGGTAGAGTCCTATGCCAAATTTCTTACGAGGTACCCGGCAAGTATTCAGGCATCTGCTGCTCTCCAAGGAAAGACAAAGGCGGCCTATGCCGATCTCGTGAAGCCTAGGGACGTGAGCGAGGATGATGTCATGGAATTCATGTCGGAGCACCTTGCAAAGTCTTCTACGGAAATGGACGGGGATTGGGTTGAGAACGCCATATCCACGAGCATCATACGATACGGGGCTGCATTGAAAAGAAAATTGGGAAGCGATTTGGAAAATCAAGCAGAAATGCTCAATCGATTTACAGAATTTGAATCGACTTTCAAGTTTGCCATCAAGAATTTTAATTCAGAGGGAGGTTATTTTCAAGTCAATGCCAAATCGTTGAAAGACGAAATCATTGCGCAAGTCAAGGCGCATTACTTTGAGAATGGCCAAACCAACCAGCTCTCGGGAGGTTGGGGAAATTCCATAGCGGAATATTCTTCTCTTTTTCCAGAATACTGCCAACGTGAAGATCATTGGTGCCTGATGGGGTTGATTCAGGGATACCCAAATAAAAACGGGGATGTGGTAATATCGAATACGTCATGGGTCTATGACTACTTCAATAACACGTCAGAGAGGGATCGGATGATTTCATTCAGGGGGTATCAGAAGGATGGTGAATTTGTTATGTTGCAAGACCATTCTGATTGGATGCGGTTCACGTATTCGAATAACATGTTAAAAGAGTTCGAGGCAAAAAAGGACGGTCAAACGGTTTGCTTGCTTACGTTTAAAGGGCTTACGAATTCCGATTCCGACATTGAAAAAGCAGATTATTTCTCGGATGGGAAGTTGATATATAGACAAGGAAAAGGTCCGTCAGGAGATTGGTTTGGTCACGTGATTGAAGATGGAATAAATGTGACTCTCTTGAATCATCCGACGTTGGTTAGCGTTCAGTCAGCGATGGAGACAATCAGGGGCGGAGAACCTTCTTTAGCTGATTTTCAGATGGCATTTCAATCTTTGGATGAATTCGAACGTACAGTTCCCACTTATGAAGTTGCCATTCTCAAGCACATCATTGAGTTGCGTCGAAAAGCTGAAAATGGTGTTGAAACCTTAGAAACTGAACGCAGGGAAGCAGAGTTACAAGAACAGCGAGAGAGCGAAGAAAGAAAAAGAATTCGAAAGGAAGAGGAGGCTAAAGCCCTTGCAGCTACAAAAGCAGAGAGAGAAAAGGCAAGAAAAAATATGCTCGTGATTGACTGCATTGATATTGTTGACTACGATTATGAGGGGAAATATGTCAAATTCCTAGCTCATTACAGAAGTAGCAATGATATATTCACTTACAAGATGAATGAGCGGGTGCGCCTTGAGTATGTTGGTGGATACACAAACAAAGATGTAACTAAGTATGGTCACCCCAATCTGAGAAAAAGAGGTCCTTTGAGAACAGATTTAGAATATGGTAGTAATGGATCAAAAGCCAGGCCAGAGGAAAGGTATTCGATAAAAAACGAAAGTGGAACATATTTCATGAGAACCGTAACGTGTCACGATAAAAACATTCCACTCATGATTCCATGGGATGCCTCCGTTCCTAGCATTACTGCAGATAATGTTATTGTTGAGGGAATCGTTGTTGATGCGAACCAAGCAACTAATTCCAGAGGTCTTAAATGGTCGAACGATGGCTACGTCGTTTTGGTGACTAAGATATCTCGCTATTGAAATCTGTTTGATTTTCAAAGGTTCCAGAATCAGTCTAAATTCAACATCATCAATGTAAGTACCGAAAAACTCACCATAAAATACACTTGGACATCAGCTGCCGACATGAGGGAATATATCGTGGGCAAAACAGAAACCATTCAATTGAATCCGGATGGAAGGTCAATTAACAGCGGTAGCAAAACCTATCGCTAATCTCCTCAAACAAATTCTTAAACCATTAAAAATGAACTTAAAATCATTCTACCAAATCCTTTTAGCAACATGGATGTGTTTGCCAGGAATACTCGCTGCTTCCGACACCGCACACAATGATCTTATCGATCGTTCGTCGACAGAAACGAGCATGAGCTGTCAGGTTGACATTTCTTCAGAGGCCAGTATCCAGCGTTACCTCGAACGCGGTTTGAGAACAAGTGATGCAGGGGGATCCGTGCTCACCTACAAGACGATTTATGATTGGAATACTGTAGGAGTTGAAATCAAATTTGATAATGGAAATAAGGTTTCCGGCATCAATGTTCGCATTACTCCCGGGAACTATCGTGCCAAGGTTTCCATGGATTTCCCAGAAATTGGAAGTTCAGGCGTCTATTATCTTACCTCTGATGGTGTACTGAAATCAGAAGACGGAACGTTTACTTACCTTTGCCAATAAATTTGAACCATTCACTCCTTTAATCCCATTCTCATGATTAAAAATTCTCTGATCGCGGGATTCCTATTTGTATCTGGAATTTCCTTCTCCCAAAGTTTTACAGGGCGAGACCACATTATTGAAATATTAGATGGCGTGGAATATGAAGTGCCCGGATTTGGTGTCATAGAGTTTGAATACAGCAAGAAATCAGACAACAATCACTCCATGAGGAATGCATCCCAATGGGGTGAAAAGCAAAAGGTCCCGTTCTATATCCGTATCAAACGCCTGAATGAAAAAAAATGGTCAAGGGATGATTATTTTGCCTGGCTTGAAATGCCTTCCGACTATGACAACGAGTTTGGCCGAGCGAATTATGAATCTCCGAACGAAAAGTACTGGGCCACTTTCACGATTTCGAGAGAAGCGATTTACCAGGTAAAAGACTTCCCCAGTCTGTATGTAATTTTTGCCGACGGAGATATCTATTTTCAAGATTGGCAATGGACAAGCTATTCCTTCCAAGAAGCAAAAGAACGTTACTTGAGTGGTCAAACAATGGATGAGGAGTCTTTAAATATGCAATACAAAAAGTGCATACGTATTGAGTAAAACTGATGAGTCATTGCCTCTCTTTTTCCAATTTCTTTACGATTTCAGCTGTCATTTGATTAAATTCTTCTTCGTCAAAGAGGCGTGTGAGCATAAGTATTTTGCCTTCTCGATCGGTGAGGATATTACGCGTCACACCTGAATTTTGGGCTGCAAATTGATAGAAATGCTCTCCGCCTGGATCTAAAGCCAATGGGTAGGTGATGCCGACAGATTCTCCAAAAGAGATTACTTTATTCAGCGGTTCATCTAAATCAATACCCACCATGAAAAAATCAGGATGGTCTTTGTATTTAAGCCAAATTTCCTTTTCCAAATGAGGCATTTCTTTTCTGCACACCCCACACCAGCTGGCGGTAAACTGAATCAAGACAACCTTTCCTTTTAAATCATCGGGCGTGACATGCCTTCCGTCTGTTAAGGTTAAATTCAAAGCAGGCAAGGCGTCGCCGACTTGAACAATGTATCCACGGTCGTCAGCCACTTGACCAAACACGCTTAAAGAAAGTGCGAAAAAACATAGTGAGAGTGTGAAGGTGTGTTTCATGAGAGTTCGTTGTAGCACGTCAATAGCTCGGATGAGAGATCAGGAAGCATAATCTTTAGTGAGCTGTCTAAATGTAGGGACAGTCAGATGTTTCTGTAAATAACCATTCACTTGAGGATAGCTGTTTGCTCTTAACTTATCATCAGGGTTTATCGACGCACTCACAATAAATAAATGAACCATGAAATTTAGGTTCATCTCCTTAAAAATCTCTAAGAACCCCCACCCATCTAACAATGGCATATTTAGGTCAAGAAATACCAATACTGTAGCGCTGTGATCATTGGTGGTTTCATTGAGCGCCAATAATTTATCAATGCCGTCTGATGCGTTATTCACAACTGCAACAGGCGCATCGATTTCAGTTTTCGAAATGATTTTTTGATGAAGAAAATTGGTTGTTAAATCATCATCTACCAATAATATTGCCTCCAATTTATAGATCATCATATTGTTTTTGAAATTGTAAACCTGAATCTACTTCCTTCACCAAATGTAGATTTAACATGAATTTCACCTTTATGCATTTTAACTATTTTTCTGCAGTGTGCGAGCCCTATCCCATAGCCTCTATAAAGAGATGCATTGTTTAATCTTTTAAAGATTACAAACACTTGATCTAAGTCTTTCTCTTCAATGCCTATACCATTGTCAGTCACAGAAAACGTCCAATCTTTTTTTGTTTCTGAAAATGTAATTTTAATTTCATGAAGACCATTCTCCTTTTTAAATTTAATGGCGTTACTGATGAGATTTTGAAATAACAATCGGATATAAGTTTTATAACCGCTAATGACTGGTAAATCTTCAATGACAATTTTTGATTCGGTGATGTTTATTTGCGCGGATAAATCTTTCAATACATCTTTCAAAATTTGATTGCAATCAATTTCTTCAGCATCGTCTCTTATTCCTATTCTGGCATATTCCATGAGCCCAGTCACCAGCGCTCTCATTCTAATCGCTGACTTATTAATATATTCAATATATAATTTTGCTTCAGGATCTAAACTGTCTGAAAACTCTTCCAACAGCAGGTCGCTAAAACTCATTAAAGTCACGAGTGGCTCTTGAAGATCATGTGAAGTTATATATGTAAATTGTTCTAACTCTGAATTCTGATTTTCTAATATTTTATTTTTTTGGTTAATTTCAAACTCCTTATTCTTACGCGCACTTATATCTCTCAGAAAGGAACAATAATTGATGATTACTCCTTTGTCATAAATAGGCAAAATGGAAAATTCAACTGGAAATTCTCCCTTGGTTTTATTTAATGCTGGGAATTCTACAATGCCATTTACTGCCCCACCAACCAAGCCTTCATTGTAGTTTTTTTTCATTCCCCTTAGGTGCATCTCCCTAAATCGCTCAGGGATCACAATGTCAGAAACTGCTTTCCCTAAAACTTCTTCAGACTTCCATCCAAATAAATTCTCGGCTTGTGGATTCCAAAAAGTGATTAAACCTTGTGGACAAACGATGATGACGGCATCCAATGCTGAATTAAGAATCAATTGATTTCTCATTTCATTTGAAACGACCTTCTTTTGAGTCCTTTTCAGCTCAGAGACGTCTACACCATAGCCTATCATGTATAAAAAAGTTTTACCCTCAAAAACAGGATAAAATCGCCGCAAAACATACACATCTTTGCCATCCCTTTCATACTCATCCACCCATTCTATCTGCTGTTTTGTTTGAATTGATTTGATGAAAATTTCTCGTCTATTTTGAGCCAAGGTTTTGTCTATCCCTTTATAATCGCAGTAATCAAAATCGCTCTTTCCAATCAACCATTCCCTGGTTACAACATCACGGATACCATTGGGATTGATGTACAGATATTTATGGTCTTTGTCAAAAACAGCAATGTCAGCGGGGATATTGTCTAAAATAACATTGCTAAACAACTGTTTTTCATATATATCTGGATGAATGTCTGGTTCTGAAAACACATATAATATCCCACAAGTCGTATTTTCAATAGATGAATAGCTTACCAGCACATCACTTTTATTTAAATCTTGATCGATAAAAGCAGTCTGGATATTTTCCCCTTCATTTTGAAGACAAGAATCAAATTCAGGATAAAAATGGGTAATGGATTTGCTTGTGACTTCATCCAAAGAGACACTCAACATTTTCAAGCATCTGGGATTAACATGCAAAATTTCACCTTCCTTGTCAATGAAAAAAGCTGACAAAGGAACAGTATCAATTAAGTTAATATGAACATCTGTTGAAGTCATTGCATGGATTGTAAAATGTGTAGTCGTAAGCCAATAGCTAATTGTTAGCCACTATAATCTACGGCTTTATGCACACATTTTTCAATTTTATTTTCATCAATTTTATTTGAGACTGTTTAAATGGGGGTTCTTCCTACTTTTCTAAAGCGCTGTGAAACAATAATTCTAACAAATACATCATCCCAAATGATTTGAAATTTTCAATTGCATTCTCTATCGGAAAGCAGGTGTATAGAAAGTAACTTTGCACTTTATAAATTTCGAAAGAATGGACCCAAACGCTGGCAAGGAAAAATTAAGGAATAAACTCGGGAAAGATGCAGCGATTGCTGCACTTGAAGCCGAGAATTTTGAGCGTACGACCACATCGTTCTACAGATATGTAACGATATCTGACCCCAACGCGATGAGAGATCTGCTCTATAGCGAATGGACAAACATGGGCGTGCTTGGGAGAGTTTATGTCGCGAAAGAAGGGGTCAATGCTCAGGTTTCAGTACCCAAACCTCAATGGGCCAAATATATCGAAACACTCCATTCTCACAAAGAATTTGTCTCGATGCACCAGAAAATTGCGGTCGAAGACGAAGGGAAGTCGTTTTTTAAATTGATCGTCAAAGTCAAAGACCAGATTGTGGCAGATGGTTTGGCTTTTGGGGAATATGACATCACGAATGTGGGGAATCATCTCAATGCAGAGCAGTGGAATGAAGCCATGGAAAAGGGGGCCACGATTGTGGATATGCGCAATCATTATGAGAGTGAGATTGGACATTTTGAAGGGGCCATTTGTCCTCAATCAGAAACCTTCAAAGAAGAACTGCCAGAGGTCCTTTCTGATTTAAAAGACAAGAAAGATGATCAAATACTTTTATACTGCACAGGCGGTATACGCTGTGAAAAAGCATCTGCATATCTGAAACATCATGGATTTAAGGACGTGAATCAGCTTCACGGAGGGATTATAGACTATGCCAGACAAATTGAACTCGATGAGCGTCTAGACAATAAATTTATCGGCAAGAATTTCGTTTTCGATGAGCGGTTGGGAGAAAGAATCTCCGAGGAGGTGATTTCAAATTGTCACCAGTGTGGCGAACGCTCCGATGATCACGTGAACTGCAAGAACAAGACCTGCAACCTCCTATTTATACAATGCAAAAAGTGTGCTACTGAACACGCTGGCTGCTGTTCTAAAAGCTGTGTAAACTATTCCCTACTTCCAGAAAAGGAACAAATAGCTCGGAGAAAGGGAGAAAAAAACGATTCCCGTTTTCACAACCATCAGAAAAGGGATCTGTCACAAGGATTAAAATAGAATCAAAGCCGGAAGTTTCACCGTGCCATGTTAATCAAAGAGACTTTATAGGGTGCGAAAACAAAAACGGGAGACAATCTTTCGATTACCTCCCGTTAAGGATATGGAACGATTTGGTTCCAATATGTATATGAAAATTATTCTGAATCCGCCACAGGAGCAACTTCTTCAACAGGAGAAGCTGAAACAGCCATGACCATGCCCGTTGCATCAAAATAATCTCCTGACTTAATAATGAGACCATCTTGAACATCAAAGTAATGGTAAGCATCCACTGAAAAAGAGTTGCCCGTTTCAACACTTATTCCCTTCCAAGTCCCATAAACACGAACACTGCCATCTGTAGCGAGTGTTTCCGAATCAACTCCAGGCAACCAAATCGGATCCTCGAAAGAAACATTCTTAAATCCTTCCATATAGAATTTGGCTTGACCTATGACACCTTCATAATTCACAATGCCTTGACCATACATCGGTGACTGATGCTCAACATCTGCGTGAATTAACGACTTCAATGTTTCAAAATCAGGCGTTTCGTAGCAAGAGATTGCTGTCTTTGCGATTTCTAAATTCGCATTGTATAGCGTTAAGTCATTTGGCTGACTGCATGCCGTTAATACAACGACTAGGGAAAATAACAAATGTTTCATGTTTTAATTTTGTTTAATTTATAAGGGGCCAATGTATCGATTTTATAAGAGCAAACAAATTAATAAACACTCGGATTCTTGACAAGATAAAGCGCCTCCTGAAGATTTAATTACCTCTGAAAGACTACTTGACGAACAGAAAATCCAGCTTCTCCACGTAGCATGATTGAATACAACCCATTTGGAAATTCGCTGAGGTCGAGGGTCTTTATACCCTCACCCACAACGACCTGGTCCGAATAAAGGATTCGACCTTGTCCGTCGTAAATCTCTAATGAAGAGACGCCACGTGCAGCATTGAATTGCATCGTTACAAATGAAGAAGTAGGGTTTGGCCCTAAGGTGAAAGGAAGTGGATCCAAATCATTCAAGCCATACACATCATCAACATATACATTTCCATCTTCAAAACAGCCATTAGAATCTGTGACAATGACATTGTATACACCATCCTCAAGCGCATTCGGATCTGCCTCCTCCCCAGTTGTGGAATCAACCCAAACAAAAGTATAATCGCCTGTCCCTCCAGCAGCAGTGGCTGTACCCATGCCAGATGCTCCACCCATGTCACCTGTGGCATCAAGTGTGAGTTGTAGAGGCTCAGGGCCTTCTACCACGATTTGAATAGATGCTGAACATCCATTCAGATCGATTGCAACAACGGAATAAGATCCCACGGATTGATTATATATTCCTGTGTAATTCTGATATAAAGGCGAATTCCCCAACTCAAAAAACACAGAGTCTGCAGCACCCACAGCACCTGAAGCAATCACAACGATTGACGCGTTATCGTCAAAACACAAGACATTTGAGTCATCAACAGTATATGTTAGAGACAAGTAGCAGCAAGAACCATCTTCCAAAGTCGCTTCACTGTCAAAATTATTGGCGGTGTTGTCCATACAACCCGAACAGGTCGAGTTGTCTCCACCACACACCAAACATTCATCGAAATAAAGACAATTTCCGATATCGGTGATTGCAAGATCGCTGTAGTTACAAGCTATCGTGTCTGTACAGCCTAGTGTTGGATCACAATCGAGCATCAACATCTCAAGAGAATTGAAAACATTCAGACGACCACCCGTGACCGTTTCCGTGAGAAGTTGTTCAGTTGGATCGACTCCATCATAGATAAAACCTAGCACTACATCGGCCGTCCCTTGTGGATCAGCGATTGAGTTTGAAGCGATCGAAGAACAAGGCGCGCTGTACATTAAAGCGATGGCCCCCGCAACGCAAGGGCTTGCAAAAGAAGTGCCTGAAGTATTTGAATAGTTGCTGCCTCCTGAAGGAAGATATACATTTTCTCCCGGTGCAGCCAAGTCAATCGTGGTGGCTCCATACGCGGAGAATGTTCGAATGTCATTGTCGTTGGTGGCAGTGACAGACACCATGTAATCCGACCCGCACCCAGTGGGCATGTCTCCTTGGGTATCAATGTTATATGGAGCATTCGCAGTCGCTCCACAATTTAAGATCCCTACAGATCCCAAATCGTCATAATAAGAACACCAAATCGGGTAATTCGCAGGATCCGCCAAATCAATTCCCCAAGAAGCGTTTGTCGCGACAACGAACGCGCCCTTTGCGCCTCCAGTCGTGTTGTACAAATCCCTCATGATATGTGGGTAACTGTAAGCAGACACAACGTTCGATTCAGTAAGGCCACCCATTTGGACTTGCATAATACCTACATCCCAGTTCACACCTGAGACTCCCAGTCCATTGTTACCGGTCGCACCAATCATTCCGCTCACAGCAGTTCCATGATTTCCTGTTGCCACCCCATCGTTATTCATGACGGCATTCCATCCGTTGACATCGTCTATGTACCCATTGCCATCGTCGTCAATCCCGTTACCTTCAATTTCAAGTTCGTTGGTCCAGTGGTTGTCAATAAGGTCTGGATGTGAATAGTTTGAACCACTCCCCTCTAACACACAAACGACGATTCTATCTCCACTATCGGTATATCCTCCTGTTGTAATATCCCAAGCCAAATCACTGTCGATGTCATGATCTCCATCCTCGATATGATGCCATTGCGCACTCAAATTTGGATCATCAGGAATCGTTTCTCTATCCTCTACATAATGATTAAACTGAACCGCTTCCACACGCGCATCTTCTGCAATTAGGTTAAGCATCAACTCTCCCTCTGGATAATTTTCATCATACGTGAAGAGTATGATATGTGACAGAGGAGACAAGGTTTCTTCAAATGTTAAGCCCAAATAATACCCACCAAGAACCCTGTTTTCCTTTTCGAATTTTTCGATTTCAGGAGCTTCATGAAACATGACAAGTAACTGTCCAGGCACTGCTTCGCCAGGCAATCCATACGCAGGGGTTTGGGCTGAAGCCAGAGAGATAAAGCCCATAAAAAACAGGCCAGAATACAGAAATACCAGATATGATTTATTCATAATGAAGATAAAGATTCAAATTAACAGCAGGTATGTAAATATATGCACGAAAATTAGGGACACAAAAAAGCCCAGACCTAAATGGACTGGGCTTTTTTAATTGAAAATTTAAATCAGCAGAAACTTAGTTCTGAATAGACAGTCTGCGAACCGACGTGCCGTTGTCATTGCGAATCACAATCGTATACGTTCCCGTTGAAAGGTTCGAGAAGTCAAATGTCGTTGCGCCCTGGAGCACCAATGCATCCTGTGTAAATACGACTCTTCCAGTTGCATCAAGAACTTGCATGTTGACATCTTGCATCAAGGTGCTGACTTGTAATGTGATCGCTCCTGAAGAAGGATTTGGGAACAGACCGAAAGCAAGAGGGTCTAAGTTGTCAATCCCGTTAAAGATGATCGATACATTTGCGACACCGTCACAACCATTTGAATCCGTAGCCGTAACAGAATAGTCTCCTGCAGCTAGCGCAGATGCATCGACTTCGTTTCCATCAGAATCGTACCATACATATGTGTACTCACCAGAACCTCCTGTCGCAGTAGCGGTACCTACACCGAGCTCTCCTGCTGTTTCATCCGTCGCTGAAGCCTCAACCGTGACTTCAGTTCCTTCTCCTACTGTGACGTCCATCGCAGAAGAACACATGTTTGCGTTAGAGTCCATTGCTGAAACAGTATAGTCTCCTGCAGGAACCATAAACTCTCCTGTCTCATTTGATTCCATACCTAAAGTATAAGTCACCGTTTCTGTTGAACCAGCAACAGTTGCAGTAATCATACCCTCACCACCGAAGCAATCTGCGTCAGTTGCAGTGAGAGACAGAACGAGGTAGCAGCAAGAAGCATCATCTTCCGTTGCATCCATATTGTAGTTTGTTGCCATCTCATCTGTACAACCATCTACTTCTAAATCGTCACACACACCATCTTCGTCTGTATCCATGAGGCAGTTGCCATCACAATCGTAGAACTCTTGAGCATAAACACAAGTGTCGTCATCGTCTGTTGCCAATGCGTCATAGTTGCAGGCATCCATATCTGTACATCCATCCACTTCGAACTCGTCACACACACCATCTTCGTCCATGTCATTGAGACAGACGCCATCACAATCATAGTTCATCTCTGCATATTCACAAAGCGTGTCATCAGTATCTGTGGCTGTGCCATCATAGTTACATGCAACCATGTCAGTACATCCAACTGTTTCTAATTCATCACATACACCATCTCCGTCTGTGTCATTTAAACAGTCACCAGTACAATCGAGAAACTCAGCTGCAAATAAGCAGTTCGTTCCATCGTCGAAAGTTGCTGTGGGTTCATAGTTACAGGCGACCATATCCATACATCCAGCACAAGATTCGTACTCGCACATTGTGTTGTCCGTGATCACAGCAGTCGCATCATAGTTACACGCAAAATCAATAGAACATCCTGTGCAAGAACTGTCATCGCCTAAACACACTCCACATGCATCGAGAACACCACAAGAACCATCTTCATCTGTAGCAGAAGGTTCATAGTTGCAGGCTTGATTGTCTGTACATCCAGCAATCTCGCTTGAATCACAAATACCATCACCGTCAGCATCAGCAAAGTCACACGTACCATCGTCATCTGTAGCCATCACGTTGTAGTTACAAGCTGCCATGTCTGTACACCCGGGAACTTCATCCTCATCACAAATCCCGTCTCCGTCTGTATCGGCGAGACAAGATCCGACTGCGGCAAAGAGACCAGTATCTTCAAACAAATAAGTATAAGTTGGGAAATCCTCTCCTATACCATTTGGGAAAATCTGCACGTTAAGCATACCACTTATTGAACCACTGGTGGTAATTTGCATAATCATAACACGGCCATCTACCTCTGGCAAACCGACAGGATTGCCATTTAGTATATAATATGCGACACCTGTTATGGAACTAACCGAAACTCCATTAGATCCATCTACAATGAACATCGGCGTAATTTGCTCCAATGGATCTTCAACAATTGAGGGGTCTGCCGCATCTGGGATACCTGAAGTAGCTGCTGACTGAGACAAACCTATGGTCGCATAAGAATCATACTCCATTTCCGGAAACAACCCTACAAACACTGGGGAAATTCCAGACGCACTCCATGATGCGTTAAAACTGGAATTATAAACCCCTTCAGGAACAGAAATTTCGAGTGGATCTTCATTGTTTCCATAGACACTGCTAATGAAATCCGTTGTACCTAAGTTTGTAATATACAGACGGTATGTTGTCATCCCGTCAAGTGAAGCGACACCCTCAGTGCTGGAGTGCACTTGATACGCTTCAACTTCAAGCGGATAACTTTGGGCGTGAGCCCCGAAAACAAAGAGTAAGGATAAACCTAAAAGTGAGTAGAGTCTTTTCATAGGATGAGATTATTCTGAAAATTATATTTATTGCAAAGTAGTGTAGAATATACATTTCAGGTAGGACAAGGCGCAAGGGTTTTCAACAACAGAGTATCAATATACTTTAAGTAATATTTACTCCTATTAAATGCCTTAGATAACGGACATCTCCGTATTTTGCGCTTTTAAAGGCCACACCTGTGACGCTTACCTCTACAACCAGCACTCATAAACCGAATAGAAACCACGCGCTTCGCGAGGCTTTTATCGCGGTTATACTCCTATTTAGTTCAGCTCTTTCATTTGCGATTGACGTTGACAATATATTCATTCTACCATCCTTCACTGTTGACGCAACAGAAGGGGCTGGCGCGTCTGGATTCATTGTTCACACAACGAACACAACAATTGACATTGATACTGGCTGTGCCAACCCTGAAGTTTACACCTGGTCGGTGAGTGGTGGTGTGCAAGGTTTTGATTGGGAGTTTGTAGAAGGAACATCGGCAAATGATGTAACTGTTGCGATTGAATTCATGACTCAGGGATGTTATCAAATTCAGATGAGTGTTCTAGAATGTGCAACACAAAACAATGCCACACCTATAGACATTACTGTTGCCGGGCAACCAGACATTACTTTCAATGACATCTCTTCCTTGTCATCTTGCACAAACATTAACGTGGGTACACTTTGGCAATTGGCATCAAACAACAATTTGTCCATTGACTTTGAAATCCTACTTGACGGTACCCCTCTTTCCTCAGAGACATACATTGCTTCTACTGCATGTACACCTCCCGGACTCGTCGATTTTGCAGATGTTTTTTCGACTGGCTTTCTAATTGCAGGAATGCACCAATTGGTATTTAATGCCACGGGAGACATCAATACTTTGACCACGACTGTTGTCATTGATTTCGAAATCTTCCAAACACCTTCGATCACCCTTTTCGTTCCTCCAGTTTGTGAAGATTCACCTATTGAATGCGACGTTTTTACTTCAGAACCCAGTGCTTCTATTGTGTTTACCCCCACTCCAAGTGCTGTAAATGGACTCACAGCAACATATGATACCGGGACAGTTAGCAATGGAGAGGTTATATCTATCGTTGGAGAAATGACGTATGGTTCTATTACATGCGCCACTTCCACAAGTCAGATTGTCGTTTTACAAGAGAATCCAGATGTTGCAGCCATTGTGACCCCAGCAACCGTCTGTAGTGGACAGTCTTCAACAGTTCAAGGAACTGGAGCTGGCTTTTTCACTTGGAACTCAACCCCGCTTCCTTGTCAAATAAACAACATCTCAAATCAAGCTGTCTACTGTGATGTTCAGTCGGCGATTTCATCGACGATGACAGGTTATTTAACCTATGGAACAACAGGTGTGACATGTTCTACAACCGTCTCTTTTAATATTGACGTCACTCCCCTTCCAGAATTAACTTTGGTAGACTCTCCATCATCTGGTTGTGAGGGAGACCCTGTATCTTATGAAGTCACAAGCTTGACAAATTCTGGCATTGCTGAATACCTCTGGTATGTGAATGGCGTCCCTCAATCAGGTTCTGATTCGCCGTTATTCTCAACGAATCTCACTTCACCATCTCCATTTGAAGTTTCTGTCATGGTTACAGAACCTTCTGGATGTTCTGCAAATTTAAACATGTCAACTGTGGTCTGGACGAACCCGGTCGTGACAGCCACACCGAATACGCTTAACTATCCGATTTGTCTTGATGTAAACTTGCCTCTTTGCGCATTAGGAGCGGAGACATACGACTGGGAAGGAGATCCAAATCTCAGTGGAAACTGCGTAGATGTTCCTTTTGCTTTATTTACAAATGATGGCATTATCTCAGTAACGGGCAGTTCCACATTTGGCACAACTACGTGTAGCACCACTTTTGATTTTATTGTCCAATATGAAGAACAACCCGTGATTGAAGTGACTTCTTCTGGATCTGTTTGCGCGGGGGATGACATTACGCTTATCGCTTCAGGAGGTGTCTCTTATTTTTGGGATTCAAACCCTATTCCTGATGTCAACAATGGCAACTCGATTACTTTCAACAATCTAAACATTGCACTTATCAGTGGAAATGTGATCGGTGCGGGCACAAATGGATGCGCGTCAACGACATCCTTCAGCTATACAATTAACGCAACACCAGTTGCAACCTTAGGGGTTTTGGACAGCGACAATGTGTATTGTACAACAGAAATCGCAACCATAGAAACTGCGCTTAATTTCGGCACTCCACCTTATACGCTAGAGTGGAGTCAAGATGGAATGTTACTCAATACAGAAACTGTCAATGGCCCATTTAGTGAGTTCCCTTTTGATTTGAATGGGGTGGGCTCAACTTCTACGATTGGCATCGACGTGACTGATGGAAGCGGTTGTGTCACACAGGATGCAATATCGATCGAAGTTTATGAAGGGGTTGAATTCTCTTTAACCTCTTCGCCTGTTTGTGATGGAGATGCAGTAGAATTTGTTGCGAATGGCAATGCCGTGAACTATGAATGGCCATCGCCCCTTTTCACAGGTGGCAACACGAATACGAATTCAGCAATTGTGGCAAACGGAACGAATGTGGATGTTACGGGCACGATCACATACCCAAGCACATCGATTGGGGAACTCATTTGTTCTGGCACTGTCTCAAACACAGCTGTCGTTCAGCTAAACCCTGTTTTGTCTATAAATCCAATCACAGGCGCATTTTTCTGTGCCGACTTAAATCCCATTGTGACGGCATCTGGTGCTGACTCATATTCCTGGTCACCTGCTCCACTGTCTCAAAACAATGGCACAGCAACATACCCTACGTTTATGGAATCGCCATTTGAAGTATCTGTCACCGGTGAAATCGTATATCCTGGCGTATCCTGCTATACTGACTTGGCATTCTCATTCGACATTCTCGATTTACCCGTTGTAGAGCTTGCTGTAGATGGCGCTCTGATTTGTGGAACAAATGATGCCCTCATTACAACTGGAGGGATGGACCCGTTGACCTATACTTTTGAATGGGATTTGAATACGGCCACCCTTGCGTCAACAGACAACAGCATCCTCATTCCATTTGTTTTTCCGGATGATGCAGGAGTTCAAACTGTTTCATGTGTGGCTACTGACAACAACGGATGTGTGGGTGAATCATCTATTGATGTCGAGGTCTTAGAAAATGCGCAATTGGCTTTATCCACTTCTCCAATTTGCGAAGGTGACACATTGCTCATTGATGTCTTATCTAATGGTATAATTTCGTGGGATGTAATGGGCGCGATAGAAAACACCTCTGGGGTGGGTTTTCATCCCGTGAATGATGGTGATGTGTTTACTGCTACTTCAACATTAACTGTACCGTCTGTCTTATTTGGAGGTGATTTCAACTGCATCACAGAAAGTGCTGTTGTATCTGACGTGAGAGACAATCCCGAAGTTGTTTTTTCAATAGACGGACTGGCATGTGAGGGCTCGGATATCACCATTGATATTTCTGGCGCTGAATCGTATGTGTGGGTGAGTACACCAAACGAAGACGCTTCATCAGAAGGAGTTGATTCAGCAAACCCTGGTCAAAACATACTCTCTCTATCCTATATAGATATTGCTGCTGGCAATCTAAATATTGATGTTACAGGAAGTGTCTTATTTGTGGATGCGGGAAATTTAACATGCTCCACAAATGCCGTGACTAATAGAGAGATCAACTTGGCTCCATCTTTCTCCTTTGAAGGATTAAACGCAATATGCACAGGTTCGTGTATCAATTTTGAAATCGATTGGGACAACACTCCTGTGCTGCCTTTGACTCTTGACTGGACATTGGACGGTGTTTCATACACCGATGGAAATACGTTCGATTTCTGTCCTACATATACCACAGGCTCCTCTGATGTTGCATTGTTTGTTCTGGATGGGAACAACTGTACTGCAAATTCGGGGCTGACTGTAGCAATGTCTGAGTACCCTGTTGTTACTCTAGATGCTGACATTACAGAAGGTTGTAGCCCCGTAACTGTCAATTTCAATTCAACAGCCACATTGTCATCTGTGTCTGCATGGAATTTCGGCAATGGAACGCCACCCACTGGCACTGCCAATCCTCAAGTTACATTTGAGTGTGACGATTACGCATTGGGAGATTGCGTGTATGCTGTTAGCTTTACAGCAATATCGGCATCCAATCCGAATTGTATCACAACTGGAAACGAAAACATCACTGTTCATCCTATTCCTGTTGCTGAATTCACATTTGAACAAGACGCAATATGTTTTGATGAAAATGGAGATGCAGACATTTTAATTGAAAACGCCTCTTCCGATATCTTGGGACTGACTTGCTCCGGTGGAGCTGAACCATATTCTTGGACAGTATTCCCTACTGGAGTTACAGATTGCACTGAAACAAATGATCAAGCACCTATATTGGTTGCTTCCGGCACAGGAGTGTTTACCATCGGACTGGAGGTGATAGACATCGAAGGATGTACTTCTCAAACATTTCATGATTTTGAGGTCTATGAACTCCCTGTTCCTGAGGTTACCTTTTTACAAAGCTCGATATGCTTGCCGCTTGAAGTTGAAATACTCAACACGTCGCTAGGCGCTGCTACATTTGAATTAGAGGTACCCGGATTTGTCATCCCAAACAACTTTGCGTCACCTCACACAATCGAAGTGATATTCCCCGGAATTTACGAGGCTGAATTTACCGTTACAAGCGACGATGGATGTACTGTGAGATTAGAAATGGATACCGCATTCCAAGCTTGGTATCCTCCAATCGCAAATTTTATTGTGACTCCAGAAGAAATCACAATCTTAGATCCCATCGTCACTTTCGGGAATGAATCGGAAGGCGGGACAGAATATATTTGGTCATTTGGAGATGGTGAAGGATCGTCAGAAGTGAGCCCTGAACACGAATATGAAAGAGCCGACACCTATGATGTACAATTGCTCGTCACAAACGAATACGGCTGTACAGACGCTACGACACAAACTATTTTTGTAAACAGTGAGTTGCAGATCTTCGTGCCTAACGCGTTTACTCCTAACAATGACGGGAATAACGACGCATGGATACCCCACGTAAACGGGGAGGAATTTATTATCAGCTATGAGTGCTGGGTGTACGACAGATGGGGGAAGTTGGTCTTTAACTCAACGACGATAGGCGAACCTTGGATAGGAGACAATACTTCGGATGGAGATGGGACTCACTTTGTAAGTTCTACCGAGTCCTTTAGTTGGAAAATTGAACTAAAACAAGTTGACGGAAGAGGTGCAAAAATTGCAACTGGCAACGTATTCCTAATTAGATAATACGCTGTATTATCTTTTTAAAGTAAAGATATATTTATGAAAGCATTTGTATTCCCAGGTCAGGGAGCTCAATTCTCAGGGATGGGAAAAGATTTACACGAGTTCTCAGCCCTTGCAAAAGATCGTTTCGATTCGGCCAATGACATCCTTGGATTTAACATTGGTGAAATCATGTTTCACGGCACAATAGAAGAGCTTAAACAAACCAAAGTAACGCAACCTGCAATCTTCCTACACTCAGTGATTTTAGCTGAAGTCCTTGGGGATATGAAACCCGACATGGTCGCTGGTCACAGTCTCGGTGAATTTAGCGCGTTGGTTGTGGCTGGGGGTTTGTCCTTTGAAGATGGGTTGAGATTGGTGTCAGCCAGAGCAAACGCAATGCAATTGGCATGTGAATCAAACCCATCGACTATGGCCGCTGTTTTGGGGTTAGAAAATAAAATAGTTGAGCAAATTTGTGACCAAACTGATGGCGTTGTCGTTGCGGCAAATTATAACTGTCCTGGCCAAATAGTGATCTCTGGAGAAATCGCAGCTGTGGAATTGGCGTGTGAAACACTGAAGGAAGCAGGAGCACGTAGAGCACTGATGTTGCCTGTGGGAGGAGCATTCCACTCACCTGTCATGGAATCGGCACGAGAAAAGCTTGCAGACGCAATAGAGAGCACCAACATTCAACCATTAAGCTGTCCTATTTTTCAAAATGTAAGTGCGTCAGCTGAAGTTGATGTTGCTACAATTCGAAAAAATCTAATTGATCAATTAACCGCTCCGGTTAAATGGACACAGACAATGGAAGCGATGATCGCCTATGGTGCGACGTCAGTAACCGAAGTAGGTCCGGGAAAAGTATTACAAGGTTTGTTTAAAAAGTTAGACCGAGGATTTGAAACGCATTCTGCTACTTTAGAAAATTCAGAAGCGTAGTTTCATCGCATCGATTTCACACTTCAAGCATGCGACGCGTCTAAACCACGCGTCTCATTCACGAACAAGAGTGACTAATCTTTGTCGTTAACGTAAGTCAGTAGATTCTGAGCCATATGCTCTGTCGCATTTAGAGATTCTCTAAGTGCATGATTCTCTGACCTAAGGTCATCGTTGCGTTGTTGGGTACGAACGAGCTCAGCTTTAAGATTCAGGAATTCACCCATAACTTCGGTGCGGTCCTGCTGCGCAACCTTGAGGCTTTCTGCAATTTTTGTCTCCATACCTGAAAAGTACATGCAATATCCCCACAATTCCTACTATATCTCAAGTAGTTATTAAACAGGGGTTGGTTAATTCACAGACGTCATCTCTTTGCGCTTTGCAAACAGCAGAACGAGTGCCATGATCAAGCCCGATACAGCACAGAATCTATATAGCAAGGGCAGCCAAGAATAATCCGATGAGAAAAGAGATCCTGAAACAAATGCCCCCAAACCGATTCCTATTTCCAGGGATACCAGGGTTGTACCAATGGCCAAAGCAATTTTACCCTTGGGAGCCAAATCGGCTGTCCAAGCAAAAATAGTCGGCATATTTATTCCAATGGAGAGACCATATACCACACCACCTATTGCAGCCCACAGCTGCGTTGTTGAATAAGACAAGATCCCCATCCCTAGAAATAGAAGGAATCCGCCGATCGCTAAGATCGGTTCTCGGCCATATCTATCCGAGGCCTTGCCGGCGACAAACCTCATTGAAATAGATGCAACCACGATGATCGTATTAAAAACACCTTTGTATTGATACCCTAAGTCTGAAACGAAATCTGGGGTAATCGTAAGAAACACACCGAAAGCACAAGCTACTGGTAGCAATGAAAGTGCCGCAGGCCAAACGGATATCTCAAAATTCTTCCCTTTAAAGACGTTTAAATCAGAACGTTGAATGGGTCGCGCATTTGGCAATGTTTCTGGCAGCTTTAGGGTTAAGAACAGTGCCACGATGCCCAGAAGAGATGAGCAAATAAACATCTCCTCATATCCATATTCAACAGTGAGTAAACTACCGAGAGCAGGTCCACCAGCCATCCCGGTGTTTCCGGCTACGCCTAAAAACCCCAATGCCTCCCCCCTTCTATCTATAGGAACGATGTCTGTGAGGAGTGCACTCGAACCCGCCGGTCGGAATCCAGTGCTCAAACCATGAAAGAATCTGAGACCCAAAAAAAGCCAGACACCCATCATGCCAGTCTCTAGGTCATCTTGATTTGACGTATAAAAATAATGAATCAAAACATACAAAAAACCAGCGATGGCAGTCACAGTCGTACCTATGATCATCACAACTTTCCTACCTGCTTTGTCAGCGATTTTTCCTGAGAAAAACCTTGACAGCAAAGCGCCTAATGTGAACAAGCCCACAATATATCCCAACAGATGCCCAGCCCCCATAAGTTTCAGATATCCTGGCAATTCAGGCATAATCATTCCAAAACTGGCCATAAACATCACCGTACTAGAACATAGAAGGAGGAACGTTTTTGTAAAAAGTGTAGGTGTTTTTTTCACGAGTTCGCAAAGGTACTTACCTTACAGCCGTGAAGCAGTACTCTCCAAAAATAATCGTAGCGTGGGCAGAAGCGATTAGTGGAAATAAAAAATTAAGGGACTGGTTAGCCTCAAATGGTTATGCAGAACTCTCCGCTTTTACATATGCGTTAAATTTAGATGAAAGCGCAAGATCATGGCTTATGACAGAAGGGCATCCCGAGCTCATGGCGTTAATTAGAGGTGCCGAAGGTGAGGAAAAGGCTTGTAAGTGGCTTAGGAAAAATAACTTTTCCAAACTCGCTCTTATTGCTGAAGGGGCAGACAATGATGATGAAGCCGTTCGTCAACTCCTTCTAGATGGAAACAGAGAATGGGCGATGATCAGTCTGAAAATTCGTTCAGTGAAAAACGACATTCAATCTGATCATGACGATGTACACAAATTTTCTACAAGGTGATTTCTACGAGGTCAGTTTGTCAAGGTAGACAAGTCTGCTGAGTTTTTCAGGACTGATATACTGATTAGAAACGCGTAGAATATCCTCGGAAGAAATCTGCTCTATTGATTTAAAAAAATCCGCCAGGGGTTGCACCCGATTGTACAATAAAAAACTCTTTGCCAGACCCGTCATCATCGCTGGGCCACTATCTTGACTAAGTGCGATTTGGCCGATCAGTTGTTTTTTTGCATCGTGAAGCTGCATCACACCTAAGCGATTGTCACATAAGAGCTGGAGCTCCTTGTTCACCAACGACTCCACCTTTTTGTGATGCCTCCTGTCAGTCCCGAAGTACACAGAAAACACCCCACTGTCCTGATAAGGGGAATATCCAGCTTCTATGTGATAAGCCATTCCATATTTCTCGCGAATGTTGAGGCTTAAACGACAATTCATGGCCGGACCCCCTAAATAATTCGCAATCAATGTGAGGGGGAGTTTGTCTGGATGATCTGCTCCGACAGTTAGGCCTCCGAGGAGATGATGGACTTGATGGGTATCTTGCTCTGTACGTTCATCAAAGACTTTCTGAGGACTTGGAGCGACCCTTTGAATGGCATTTCCTTTGCCTGTTTCATGATTCAAGTGTTTCTCGCACAGCTTCTTAAACTTCTTAATTGGGGTAGACCCAACGGATGCGAAGACCATAGATTCAGCACAATAATTTCGATTGACGAAGTTCTTGATTTCTTCTACTCCAAGACTACGGACCGAATCAGTGGTACCAAGAATTGTTCTTCCAAGCGAATGTGTTCCAAACAATCGTTCCTCAAACTCATCAAAAATCACATCGCTGGGATTGTCTAAAACGGATGCAATTTCATCCAAAATAACATCGCGTTCCTTGATGATTTCCTTTTCGGGGAACGTTGAATTAAAGACGATGTCGGAAACCAGTTCAATCGCTCTTCCTAAGTCACGCTCTAAAAATGAGGCACTGATCCAAGTCTCCTCTTTCGTCGTATATGCATTCAAATCCCCACCTACCCTCTCTAATCTGTTGAGAATATGAAATGTCTTCCGCTTTTTTGTCCCCTTGAATAGACAATGCTCTATAAAATGAGCCACACCGGCCTCACCTTTCACCTCGTCACGCGTTCCCGCGTTCACAACAAGGGCGACATGACTGGCTGCCCTTGGGACTTCCTTATGAATGACACGGATGCCATTAGGGAGTGTAAATGTGTGAAATTCTTGAGCCATTGCGGGTGCAAAGATATCTTGTAATTGAATGGTATTTATTTAGCCACCATTTTTTAAGCGAGAAGAAGAAGAGAAACAACAAAAACCAAGCCTGAAACGAGCAGAGCAGCAAGCGTATATGGCAAGATATCCCTTGCTTTCAGTCCTGTTATCCCCAACAAAGGCAACGCCCAAAAAGGCTGCAGCATATTTGTCCACTGATCACCATACGCCATGGCCATGATCCCCTTTTCCAGACTTATGCCCATTGCGTGACATGATTCTATCACAAGGGGACCTTGAACTGCCCACTGCCCTCCCCCACTGGGAACGAAGATATTTAGAAGACCAGAAGATCCGAAAATTGCCAAAGGCAATGTGCCAGATGTCGTTGCCGAGACCAAAGCTCCCGACAAAACATCCGCCAATCCTGTTCCAGTGACGATGCCCATAATACCGAAATAAATAGGGAATTGGAGAAGGATCCCGGACGCTCCTCCGATCGCTTTCTCTAAGGCATTCAACATATTGGAGACAGATCCATGAGCGAGCATGGCCAAACCCAATAAGATTAAATTAATCCAATCAGGGGTCACAAATCCAAGACTTGTCGTGTTCGAACCGAAACTATCTACGGCGAGCCAAATGGCAGTTCCTGTAAATACAATACCAAAGGACCACGCAAGGACTTTGCCCTTATCTAATGCATCCGCCACAGATCTGGATCCGGGAATTTCAGCAATGGAATCTATTTTCGGGGAGTCAGAAACATCTTCATTTAACCTTTTCTCTCCCTCCTTACTTCCCACTGTTGAACCTAAGAAAATGAAAAGCAAAACGACGGAGATGATCACCGCAAGCGTAATCGCAAAATTCCAACTTGTAAAAACAGTTCTAGAAATCGAAATGGCTTCTTCTAAGGGAGTTGACCAATTCGCGCCATTTGGGTAAAGAGACATTAAATGACCAGGTTCTGCCACTTTTAATGGTGCGCTGCCACTGAGACCACTGTGCCAAACCAGCAACCCCATATACCCAGCGGCACCAATTAAACCAGGGTTGATCTCTGCATTTTCAATACGCGACCTGTCGATGACCGATTTGGCCAATAACGCCCCTGCTACAAGACCCAGCCCCCAATTGATCCAACCCAGCAACAATGCAAACAACGCGACCCACGCAGCAGCATATCGTGTGTTACGCATCGCCAAATCCACGACGACTCTTAAGAATTTTGACACCGGTGCAGAAAGGGCAAGCACGTGACCGAGTACAAGCATAAACATGGCTTGAAAACCAAATCTCATTAAATCGGGATTCCACAAACCAGTTGACCAAGCTTTCAGAACAGGCTCAAACCCGTCGCTTCCAATCGCATACGCACTTACAAAGGCGACAACCGTGAGAATAAGCGCTATTGCAAATGGTGAAGGAAGGAAACGTTGAAATCCACGCGAGTAAGCCTCAAGCCAATCAGAAAGTTTGGGCATGCGGGGATTTTCCACTATGAATTATAGAATTAGGGTGACTAAAACGGCAGGTCGTCATCAGATGAAGCCGCAGCACTTAACTCGACTGGCTCAACTTCTGGAAGGGGTGCAGTACTCACTGACTCCGATGGCGTCTGAGCATTAGCGTTATTCTCTGTAGGAGTTTGACCTTGAACACCTCGTTCAATACGCCAAGCATTTAAATCTACATAGTAGTTGCCGTTGTACTCTCTTCCTCTAACATCAAATTTGACAGTTAGCTCATCGCCTTCTACAAGGCCGTTTAACTGATCAACACGCTCTTTGAGCGCGCCAAATTTAATATCTTGTGGATATTGTTCGTTCGTAGTTATAACGAAATCGCGCTTATAAAAGCCGCTTGGAAAATCCTGTCGATCGTACAGAACTTTGATCTTACCTTTTACCTCAAATGACATACCATAAAGGTAAAAGAAGGAAGTGTAAAAACAATACTATCCGAGGTTAAAACTAAGAAGTGTTTTCCACGCTTCATTAACATTTCCATTGTCAAGAAGTTGAGCTGAATGCAAATGGAGTTCTTTTTCTAATGTCTCACCATCGTCACAGTGGTCCATGAAAATGGATGACAATTCCATTAACTTATACTCATTGACCTCTGTTTCATCAGGCAATGATTCAATGTTGCCCAACATGGCCAAATGTCTCCCCGTTAAAATACGACTGAGACGAATGTCCTTGGGAAGATTGTCGACGCCTATACCCAAATTAGATACTGGCTTAGGGATTTCAAACAATGCATCTCCAGAAGCTCTGACATAATGAGAACCGCCACATCGACCCACGAGGTCAAGCAAGTGCGCATCAGGCAAGCCATCTGAGTCGAGGACATCTTCCCTGAAATGGATCCGATGAATTTCACACACGACAAGGTTTCCAGCACCTGGGTTTTCGCCAAATGAATCTACCCGGAGCACTTTGCATTCGAAAGATACCGGTGATTCCATCACTCTGGGAGGAGCAATTGTATCTGAGGGGATCTCGGTGAGTCCCGCCTTTTTAAATTCGTTTACTCCAGCAGCATAATCCGAACTGGCGAGTGAACACGCATGAACCAAATTAAAATCGACGAGGTTAACCACGACTTCAGGAACTGCAAGGACATTGTCGAGTGTATGCTTGGTCGTGTTATCTCGGCCTCGTCTTGCAGGAGAGAAAATTAAGATTGGAGGATTTGCTGAGAAAACGTTGAAATAACTGAATGGAGCCAAGTTGACCCTACCTTCCAAATCTATTGTACTCGCAAATGCAATCGGCCTAGGAGCAATTCCACCTAACAAAAATGAGTGGAGCTTTTTTGGACTTAATTCCGAAGGAGTAAAAGATAAATGCGACATTAAGATGGTGTGTGATTCTCCACTGTCGATGTTGCTTGTTCGACTTTTAATTTCAGATTATTCTTAAATAAGATGATTCTCTCGAGAAGAACTGGATCTGAACAGGCCATGATTTGCGCAGCAAGAATACCTGCATTTCGAGCCCCATCGAGCGCTACGGTTGCTACTGGCACACCTGAAGGCATCTGTAAAATACTTAACACTGAATCCCACCCATCAATTGAGTTTCTGCTTTTAACGGGAACGCCTATGACTGGCAAAGGTGTGTAAGATGCTGTCATCCCCGGCAGGTGAGCAGCCCCACCTGCTCCTGCAACAATCACAGACAGCCCCCGCTCTAAAGCAGTAGAAGCATATTCAGCCATACGGTCAGGTGTCCTATGTGCACTTACAACAGTAGATTCGTAAGGAACGCCCAACTCGTCGAGCACACGCATCGCCTCTTCCATGACCGGGAGGTCAGAAGTACTGCCCATAATGATACCTACTTTTTTCATGGTAATCTTATTTCTCAGATTCAATTTTTTCAATGGCAATCTTTAATATAGACGCAGCCTCATATTCTTCATTTTCAATTGCTTGATTTAATTTATCTCGCAACTCTTTTAATTCTTCCGCTTTGTTTATTTTCTTTGAGGGCATCGCCTCATCTTCAACAACAGCATCAAATACGATTTCTCCGTCTTCATCTAATTCATCCTCAGAAGTGGAATCCTCACTTGGGTCGATCCCCATGGTTTGAAGGATTGTCTCATCGCATTTAATCGGAATTCTAAACCGAACCGCAATCGCAACAGCATCAGAAGATCTAGAATCAATTTCTATGATTCTTTCACCATCTGTCACGATGACTTTTGCAAAAAAGATACCCTCATTGTAATTGTAGATCAATACTTCAGTGACCGTCATGTTAAATGAAGTCAATGTATTCTTATACAGGTCATGCGTTAAAGGCCTGCTAGGCTTCATGTTCTCAAGCTCAATCGCAATGGCCTGAGCTTCCGAACTGCCAATAATAATAGGGATTTTTCTGTTGCCTCCCTTCTCAACTAAAACCATAGCATAGGCCCCTGAATTAGTCCCGCTATGGGATATATCAAATATTTCGAGGTCTATTTTTTTCATCTAGATCTAAACTTAAACTTTTAGAGTGCGTTAATCGCTGCCGTTAATTTAGGAAGAACTTCGAATACATCACCCACAATTCCATAATCAGCTGCTTTAAAGAAAGGAGCTTCAGGATCTGTATTGACAACGATTATGACTTTGCTTTGATTCACTCCCGCAAGGTGTTGAATCGCACCCGATATTCCACACGCAATGTAAAGGTCCGGACGAATCGTAATGCCGGTTTGGCCTACGTGCTCATGATGAGGACGCCACCCCATGTCACCCACAGGACGGCTGCATGCCGTAGATGCGCCCAATGCCTTCGCCAAATCTTCTACAATCCCCCAATTCTCTGGCCCTTTAAGACCTCGTCCCGCCGAAACAACTCTGATCGCTTCAGGAAGTGGCACAGTGCCTTCTGAACTTGTTGGCGTAAAACCATTTAATGTCACTCTTGCCTCACCCACATCCGCAGAAAATGCTTCAACCGCGGCTTCTGAGCCTCCTGTATTTTTTATGCCAAATGAATTTGGCGTCACAGCAATCACACTTACCTCAGTAGTCACTTGAACATGAGCCGTTGCTTTTCCACTAAAAACATTGCGTATGTACGTTTTTCCTTCGGGAAGATCTGTGGCTCCAGCAACGTATCCAGCATTCATTGCAATCGCAACACGAGGTGCTACAGCATTTCCGATACTGTTCCCTGCAAAAACGACAGTCTGTGCACCAATGGATAATGCGGCTTCTTTTGTGAGCTTGGACTGCTGACTATTGTCGGTAAGGGCTTCAGCACAATGCATGACTTTAGAAACCCCCACGGCACCGAGGCCTCCATCTCCAGAAATGTCACCCGACACGAGCGCAACAACTTCCCCTGAATGAAGAGCAGCGGCATAGGATGCCACTTCCAAGCCCGCATTTGTGGCTTTACCTTCTTGAGTTGATATATATACTAATACTGACATCTTAAATAATTTTTGCTTCCTCACGTAAAAGACGAACTAACTCTGCAGGGTTATCTGCATCTACTAAGACACAATCTCCTTTCGGTGGTGGCAGCTTGAAAACATCCACCTGAGTTGAAATCTCAACTGCAGAGGCCTCCACAACCTGAAGCTGCTTCGTTCTCGCAGACATGATGCCTCTCATGTTTGGTATTCTTTGTTCAGCGATTCCTTTTGTAGCACTCATTACGAATGTGCCTTTCACGGTCAGGTTATTTGTTCCACCCGTCGTTTCCGCAGTTAAAGTCGCCTCATCTCCAGACATTTCTAATTTGGTAACGAGCGCAACATATGGTAGCTCTAGGCACTCTGCAATCATTGCAGGGACAGCAGATGAGTTGTTATCTATTGTTTCCTTTCCACCAAGAATGATATCATAGCCTTGGTCTTGTGCATAATTTGCAATCAATCTCGCCACTTGAGAAGAGTCTGTAGGAACCGCATCTATTCTGACCGCATCTGAAGCTCCTATCGCTAGTGCTTTTCTAACAATGGGGTCGCAGGTCGCATCTCCGACAGTGATTGTCGTGACAGAACCGCCATTTTGTTCTACGAGTTCAATCGCACGAACGAGTGCATACCACTCATCATAGGGGTTCACAATGAATTGGACGCCACTCTCATCGAAGCGTTTATCTCCGTCTGTAAAGGCGATACGGCTAGTGGTATCAGGGGCTTTACTTATACAAACAAGCAATTTCATACTCAAGTAAATATAGTCCAAGATGTATTTCTCGGGAGGACAAAGGTATGAAGTGAAGGTTGAGAATATTAACTTACCTTTGCCGCCCTAATTGTTACCTAGAAACATGCGTGAAATTACATATAGAGAAGCTGTAGCTGAAGCAATGAGTGAAGAAATGCGACGTGATGAGCGTGTCTTTCTGATCGGAGAAGAAGTTGCTGAATACAACGGAGCATACAAAGCTTCGAAAGGTATGCTTGAGGAATTTGGTGCGCGAAGAGTCATCGACACACCTATTGCAGAGCTTGGATTTACTGGCATCGCAGTCGGTGCAGCGATGAATGGCCTTCGCCCCATTGTGGAATATATGACTTGGAATTTTGCTGTGTTGGCATCAGACCAAATCATCAATCACGCTGCCAAGATGCTACAAATGAGTGGAGGTCAGTATACTGTTCCCATCGTTTTTCGTGGACCAAACGGGCCTGCGGGACAATTGGCGGCTACACACAGCCAGAGTTATGAAGCCATGTATTCTGCGATTCCTGGACTGAAAGTTGTCACTCCATTCACTCCTTATGAAGCAAAAGGGCTTCTAAAGTCGGCCATTCGCGACAACGACCCTGTATTAATTATGGAGTCTGAGAAGATGTACGGCGACAAAGGAATGATTCCCGATGGCGAATTTCTTGTTCCGATTGGAAAAGCAAACGTGAGACAGAAAGGATCTGACGTCACGATCGTATCCTTTGGCAAGATTCTCAAAACGGTACATGCTGCAGCAGATGAATTGGCCAAAGAAGACATCGAAGTTGAAATCATCGACCTCATTACAATAAGGCCACTTGATTTAGACACCATTATTGAGTCTGTCAAGAAAACAAATCGCCTCGTAATCGTAGAGGAAAGTTTCCCTGTAAGCTCAGTCTCATCTGAGGTTGCTTATAGGGTTCAACGCAATGCGTTCGATTATCTAGACGCTCCGATTGTTAGAATCTGTCAGTCAGATACGCCTTATGCCTTTGCAACGACCCTCATTGAAGAAGCGACTCCACAAATCAAAGAAATTGTGGAAGCTGTGAAAACGGTAACCTACATTAAATAATCATTTTTCGGGAAACTGATCCGATACACCTATAATTCAATATCATGCAATTTTTAATTGACAACATCCTTTATCTCGTCCCTGCAATTGCCATTTTCGGCTTAATCGTTATGGCTATTCAAGGTTCTTGGGTGCGCAAGCAACCTAAGGGCAACGAAAGAATGACGGAAATCGCAACCTACATTCACGAAGGAGCACTTGCGTTCCTGAACGCTGAATACCGACTACTTGCAATTTTTGTAGTCATCGCTGGTGCTGCACTTGCAGTAGTCTCAACCCTTGTAGAAGAAACACATTGGTTTATTGTTGTTGCCTTTGTCATAGGTGCCATTTTCTCAGCTATTGCTGGAAACATCGGTATGCGCATCGCAACAGAAGCGAACGTGAGGACAGCTGAGGCTGCGAAGACGAGCTTGTCAAAAGCCTTGAAAGTATCATTCGCTGGAGGTACAGTGATGGGACTTGGTGTTGCTGGATTGGCTGTTTTCGGATTAAGTGTAATCTTTATCATCCTGATCAATACATCGATACTTGGTCTTGATGGAGATGTTACTGATGTCAAGAACATGATTATCGTGCTTGAAGCACTTGCTGGTTTCTCGTTAGGTGCTGAATCAATTGCGCTGTTCGCTCGTGTTGGAGGAGGTATTTACACGAAGGCTGCTGACGTAGGTGCTGACCTCGTGGGCAAGGTTGAAGCTGGGATTCCTGAGGATGATCCACGTAACCCTGCAACTATCGCAGATAACGTAGGTGACAACGTAGGTGACGTAGCCGGTATGGGTGCTGACCTTTTCGGCTCATACGTCGCTACAGTACTCGCAGCTATGGTTCTCGGAGTGTACGTAGTAGGTGACATGGGACCTGGATACGATTGGGAAAGTGAGACGTTCGGTAAAATGGCGACACTACTTCTACCTCTTGTCATCTCTGCGCTTGGTATTATATTCTCGCTGATTGCAACAAAGTTTATTAAAGTGAGTGACGACGGCAAAGAAGCTGAAGTTCAATCTGCACTTAACAAAGGAAACTGGGGGTCTATCATCATGACAGCTATTGCGTGTTACTTCCTGATTGATTGGATGCTACCTGCTGAGTTATCTATGAACTTCTTTAAGGGTGGAGAGAATGGAGAAAATATCATTAAGACTTTCGCTTCTATCAACGTATTCTACGCTGTTCTTGTAGGACTTGGTGTAGGAGGTGGAATTAGCTGGATGACTGAGTACTATACTGGACTCGGCAAGAAGCCTGTGATGGACATCGTTCGCAATTCCAATACAGGAGCTGGAACAAACATCATCGCTGGATTGTCAACGGGCATGATCTCGACATTCGGACCTATTCTTCTGTTTGCTGTTGCGATATACGCATCTTACGAATTCGCAGGATTCTATGGAGTAGCGATTGCTGCATGTGCGATGATGGCTACAACAGCAATGCAATTGGCGATTGATGCATTTGGACCTATCGCAGACAACGCGGGAGGTATTGCTGAGATGTGTGAACTGCCAGCTGAAGTACGTGAGCGTACAGACATCCTCGATTCTGTTGGAAACACAACCGCAGCGATTGGAAAAGGTTTTGCAATTGCATCGGCGGCATTGACTGCGTTGGCACTTTTTGCAGCCTACGTAACGATGACCGGAATTGATGGCATCAACATTTTTAAGGCTGACGTACTCGCAACACTGTTTGTGGGCGCGATGATTCCTGTCGTGTTCTCTGCGCTTGCCATGAAATCAGTCGGAAAAGCTGCCATGGAAATGGTAAAAGAGGTTCGCCGTCAGTTTAAGGAGATTCCTGGAATTATGGAAGGAACAGGGAAACCTGAATACAGCAAATGTGTAGACATCAGCACGAAAGCTGCGCTACGCGAGATGATGCTTCCTGGAGCGATCACAATCGTTTCTCCACTGATCATTGGGTTCACAATGGGTGCGGAGCCTCTCGGTTCTTATATGGCAGGTGTAACAGTGAGTGGTGTTCTTTGGGCGATCTTCCAAAACAACGCTGGAGGAGCTTGGGACAATGCAAAGAAGAGCTTTGAAGCAGGTGTAGAGATTGATGGCGAAATGACTTACAAAGGCTCAGAAGCACACAAGGCTGCTGTTACTGGAGATACAGTGGGTGATCCGTTTAAGGATACATCTGGCCCATCGATGAACATTCTTATTAAGTTGACTTGCCTCATCGGTCTTGTTATTGCTCCACTTCTTGCAGGAGGAGACAATCACAGTCACACAAACAATGAGGACAAATCAATCGATGCAAAGGTTGAACTCGTTACCGCATCGAATGAAGTCTTTGTTAAAAAGTAAAGCCATGAAATTTTCTCATCTTCTTTTCGGATTTGTAGTCCTCATATTCACTTCTTGTAACTCTGAATCTTCAAATGAAAATTCAGACGTCTTGTCTACAAATGAGACGAAAACAAAAGTATCTACAACTGTAGGTGACTTGGGCATTCCTGACGGCAAGTATTCTTTAACAAAAGACAAACCTCGTATCAATTGGACTGCAAAGAAAATATCTGGATCAGGTCATTCTGGTATTATCCCAGCATCAAGAGGGAAATTTAAAGTTGAAGAGGGGGTCATTACAAAAGGCCTTGTTTCATTTGATATGAACGGCTTTGAAGTAACCGACATCGATGGAGATTCAAAAGAAAACTTTGACTCCCACATGAAATCAGAGGACTTTTTTAATGTAGACAAGTTCCCAGAAGCAATTCTTTCTTTTAACAGTTCTTCAATCAATAAGGATGGCACAAAGACACTTTCTTGCACATTCGACATGCATGGAATCGCTGTAGATTATGTCATTCCATTTAAGTTAAAAGAACAAGAGTTAACTCAGGGAGGGATCGGTTATAACATTTCCGGAGAGTTTTTCATGGATAGAACCAAGCATGACATCAAATATGGGTCAGGTTCATTTTTTGACAACCTCGGTGACAAAGCAATCAAGGATGATGTCCTCATATCATTCGCATTTTTAGCGCTATAAACTTAGAACGCTACAAGACAAAAAAAGCCACGCAAATGCGTGGCTTTTTTTATGCTTAAAAGGGAGATATCTTACTTGGCTTGCTCAAACAAACCATGAAGTTTTGCATCAATGGCCTCAATGATTTTGCTTAAATCTTCTTTGTTGTCGCCAAATTCCAAATCATCGACATCAATAATGAGAAGCTCACCTTTTGTATATGTAGAAATCCAGGCTTCATACCTTTCATTCAAACGATTTAGGTAATCCAAACGAATCGCTTCTTCGTAGTCTCTTCCTCTTTTCTGTATCTGAGAAACCAATTTAGGAACGGAGGCCCTCAGGTAAATCATTAAGTCGGGAGGCGAGACAAACGTTTCCATTAAATCGAACAATATTCTATAGTTCTCATAGTCACGAGTAGACATAAGCCCCATAGCGTTCAGGTTTGGCGCAAAAATATGAGCATCCTCATAAATAGTTCTGTCTTGAATCATGGGCTTCCCTTTCTCCTTCAGATCGATCAATTGCGCAAATCGAGAGTTTAAAAAGTACACCTGCAAATTGAAAGACCAACGTTGCATGTCTTTGTAAAAATCGTTCAGATAAGGATTGTCATCTACACTCTCGTAATGAGGTGTGTACTTGTAGTGCTTTGCTAAAAGCGTTGTGAGAGTAGTTTTGCCTGACCCTATATTTCCTGCGACTGCTAAATGCATTTTTATACTTCGTTATGTTACTTATTCAAGCGCGAAAACTAACACCTATTTGAAGCCTAACCAAGCATTGTATATCGATTGGGGATAACTCTTAGTATTTCATCTAAAAATGTCCGCGTATTTGAAAGTCTTAGAATCTTGTGTTGGCCACCCAATTTGTTGTTTGCTTTAAGCCAACTTTCAAATGTCCCACTCTCTACCAAGTGTATATCAGGCATTTGAAGAACCAAATCTCCTGTTCTTTTCGCATCATAATCTGAACTCAACAACTTGAGTTCTTTGTCTAAAGTCTCGCCCAAATCACACGCCGACAATGTTGACGCATTCTGTGGCAACAACTCGATGGCCCATGTGTGTCCTATCGGATGTCCATCTTCAGCAAAACGAGGGGCAACTGTAAAGTCTTTCGCGGAGACCGAAAATTTCAACATGGTGGATGAAATCGCTTTTTCCACTTGATCCACCATCAACTCTTCTCCTACGACATTTAAAAAAGAAGACACTCTACCTGTTACTTGAATGCGATATGGATTCCGACTCGTCAAACGAACGACATCGCCTAGCATATACCTCCACAATCCAGCATTTGTAGAAATCACGATGGCATATTCTTCGCCTACTTCTAACTCCTGTAATTCGAGCGTCATGGGGTTGACCCCTCCTGCCTCGTCTCGCGGAATGAATTCATAAAAAACACCGTGATTTAACAACAAAGCCATGTCGTCCCTTTCTAGAGAATCCTGAATGCTGAAGAATCCTTCTGAAGCATTATAGGTTTCCATATAGTTCATGTTGGGGGACTTAATGAATCTGTGAAATTCAGATTGATAGGGGGCAAAACCTACGCCTCCATGCATATATAACCAAAGGTTTGGCCAAACCTCATCCAAGCTGGACGCGCCCGTTTTTTCAAGAACTCTATTTGTAACGACCAGCATCCAACTGGGAATACCCGCAAGTATCCTTACGTCTTCTCGAATGATTTGATCCACCATTAAATCAACCTTCTCTTCCCAATCCTCAAGCAAAGTGATCTCACGTCCTGGGGTTCTACGCATTTCAACCCATGGAGGAAGGTTGCGGACGATGATTGCGGACAAATCCCCCGTATAGGAACCACTGCCATTGGAGTGGAGGGTACTGCTTCCACCTATGATAAGGTGTTTTCCAGAATAAAGAGGCGCGTTCGGTCTTTGGTCACAGAACATGGCCAGCAAATCTCTCCCACCTTTGTAATGACAAGATTTCAAAGAGTCCCGAGTGACAGGTAACAATTTCGAACGGTCTGAAGTCGTGCCGGATGTTTTTGCGAACCAAGTAACATCACCTGTCCAAAGAACATTGCGTTCTCCTTCTTGTGCTCTTAAAATCCAAGGTTTAATCTCATCATACGACCTAATGGGAATCTGAGATTTAAATTCCTTTAATGCAATCGCGTGTGAGAACTTAGAGAAACCATGTTCTTCACCAAACTTTGTTTGTTGTAAACCCTTTGCCAAATCAAAAAATACCGATTTTTGAGACTCAACAGGATTCTGCAACATCCAATTAATCTTTGCCATTCTGAGGCGAATAATCGAAGAAAAAAGTCGGTTGATAGGCATCAGTTAATGACTGACATCAGCCTACTGTGGCTGAAGATTCTATGGGTGCAAAGACACGAGAAATGGCTTCAAGAGCCATGTCAATATCTTCAAATGTCGTATACCTCGAAAACGAAAACCGAAGACTTGCTTTGGTTGGGTCGTGGTATCCAAGTGCTTTCAGGACGTGTGAACCTGTAGTAGCACCACTTGAACAGGCACTTCCTCCAGAACAAGATATGCCTTCCAGGTCTAACAGAAATAAAGCCATACCGCTGTTTGGATGGGGTGGGAATTTGACACTTAATACGGTATAGAGTCTGTCCTCTTTGTCCGAATCTGCATTAAAACTCACTCCGGAGATTCTGCTCTTCAACCCTTCAACCATGTACTTCTTGATGCTTCGAACATGAATGGAATGATCGTCAAGCTCAGCATATGCAAGCTGCAGGGCTTTGGCCAACCCCACAATCCCATGTAGGTTTTCAGTCCCGCTCCTCAATCCACGCTCTTGCCCCCCTCCCACGATTTGGCTTTTAATTTTATTCCTGGGATGGGTGTATAAGAAGCCAGTCCCTTTTGGACCGTGAAACTTATGCGCTGAACACGTCAGGAAATCTATTTCTAGTGCATCAAGTTGAAAGGGATAATGTGCCATCGTTTGGACTGTGTCACTGTGGAAATACGCATTCGTTTCCTTACATGCCTTGGCAATTTCATCAAGAGGCTGAATGACCCCCACCTCATTGTTTGCGTGCATTAAACTGACAATCGTCTTGGGGCCAGACGCCAAAATATTTCTTAAATCATCAATATCTACAGTGCCATCAGAATGATGTTTCACATAGACTACCTCGATGTTAAATAACTTTGACATTTTTTCCGAACTCGCAATGACTGCAATATGCTCCGCCTCAGAAGTGACGATTCTTTTACATCCCAAATCTTTTACTGCAGCTCTTAAAGCAAGATTGTCTGCCTCTGTACCGCCCGAAGTAAACGTAACAGAGCGGGGTGCACAACCAAGTAAGTGAGCAATATCTCTTCTGCTAATTTCTATCAGCGCCTTTGCTTTCCTTCCTATAGCGTGCGTAGAAGATGGGTTTCCGAACACATCCCTTAAAACAGGAATCATTGCTTCGGCAACTTCGGGTGCGAGCTGTGTCGTCGCTGCATTATCGAGATAAATAGATTTCACTTCGTTAACTTTAATTCGGTTTGCAAATGTAAGATTGAAGCTCAGTAATTACGCAAATCGCGTAAGAAGCTCTTGTAACTCAGTTTTAAACCTATTTGCAAGGTTTTGTGAAGCTTCATTTGTATCCGATTCTGCGTAAACACGAATGATCGGCTCCGTGTTGCTTCTCCTGAGATGAACCCACCCCTCTTCCAGGTCAAACTTGACGCCATCAATGGTATTCACTTTGGCCTCTGGATGATTCAAAACCAATGTTTCCAACGCCTCCTCTACGCCAGATTCAGGAAGAGATAGTTTGTCTTTTTGGATCACAAAGCTGGGATATGTATGTCTTAATTCACTGCACTTTAATCCAGTCTCAATCAGGTGGCTTAAAAACAAACCTACGCCTACCAAGGCATCTCTTCCGGAGTGAGAAGCAGGATAAATGATGCCTCCGTTCCCCTCACCTCCAATGATTGCTTGTGTATTGCGAATCGCTTCTACGACATTGACTTCACCTACTGCGGAGGCTGTATACTCCCCCCCATGACGTTCGGTAATGACACGAAGTGCCCTTGTCGAACTCAAATTGCTTACTGTATTTCCGGGCGTCTTTGACAACACGTAATCCGCCACAGCGACAAGGGTGTATTCTTCACCGAAAAACGTACCATCTTCGTTCACGAAACAAAGCCTGTCTACGTCTGGGTCAACACTAATTCCCAGATCACATTTGTGATCTACAACGACTTTCATCAGGTCCGTCAAATGTTTTGGCAAGGGTTCGGGGTTGTGCGCAAAATTTCCTGTAGGCTCACAATGAACTTTGACAACTTCCACCCCAAGGCTTTCTAACAACATAGGAATCGCAATTCCGCCCGATGAATTCACAGCATCAACTGCGACTTTTAAACCCGCGCCTCTCACAGAACTTGCATTGACCAAATCGAGGTCCAACACATGTTGAACATGCCATTTCAACCACGAATCATCGTGCGAGGTCGTCCCCAAATCATCCACTTCTGCATATTGGATTTGTGAATCCGACAATTCCAGGACCCTTTCTCCCTCAGAAGCCGAAAGAAACTCTCCCCGATCATCTAGAAGTTTTAACGCGTTCCATTCTTTCGGATTGTGAGATGCGGTCACAATAATCCCACCGTTCGCGCCGAGTTCAGGAACCGCCAATTCCACTGTGGGAGTCGTACTCAGACCGAGATCAACCACATTAATTCCCAAAGCATTCAACGTCGAAGAGATTAAATCACTGACCATTTGACCCGACATCCTGGCATCTCTGCCCAATACAACTGTTGGTGTAGTGGGATTCCCCACCTCAATCTTAGAAAGAATCCAAGCACCATAGCCTGTTGCAAAACGAACGATATCTGGTGGCGTAAGACATTCTCCTACAGTCCCACCAATTGTTCCTCGAATACCTGAAATAGATTTAATAAGCATAAATACAAAGTAAAGGCGCACATTCTATGTCTTAACATCCTCTTTTACGTGCAATAATTTAGTTTTCCCCTATTGTTGTTAAAAACCCTCTTGTATTAAAGCAAAATTTAAGACATTTGTATGGTAGTTTTGGTAAGGATGGTTGAAGAAGAAAATCACATGCACAGCGAAAGCGAAATAGATGATTTAGTCAAGCGATACGAGCTCATGGTAGATAAGGGTGAAAACCGTTATTTCGATGTGGAGGAGTTCGAAATGTTGATTGGGCACTATCTGAGCTTTGGCGAAATTGAGAATGCACAGATGGTTCTTCATTATGCGAGTAATTTGTTTCCCGAAAGCATCAATCTTCAATTGAGAGAAGC
>CAWVRV010000012.1:0-45743 GCA_963932755.1 uncultured Flavobacteriales bacterium
CAGCCACTGACTTTACCTATCCAGACAAAGACGGGAACGACGTTTCTCTTTCTGATTTCGTAGGATCTGTTGTGTATGTTGATGTTTGGGCCACATGGTGTGGTCCTTGTCGTGCTGAGATGTCGTTCTTACACGATCTTAAGTCTGATTACAGCGACAAGAATGTTACGTTCATAGGCGTAAGTGTAGATGAAGAGAAAAACAGACAGGCTTGGCTTGACATGATGGTGGATAAGGACATGAAAGGCGTCCAGCTTTTTGCCGATGGTTGGAGCCAAATCACAAAAGATTACGCCATCAATAAGATTCCACGCTTCATGCTCTTCGACACTGAAGGCAATGTTGCAGACCTCGACGCAGCCAGTCCTTCTTCTGACGATATTCGTCCATCCCTCGATGCACTTCTTGCAGAATAAAGAACATACTTATTAATTGAAACCTAAGATGTATCACATGAAAAATATATTGCTTTTTATCGGTCTCTCATTTGCCTGTTATATCAATTACGCGCAAGATTGGGTGCAGCTTGAAGACTACCCAGGGCTGGGTAGGAATCATCCCATTACATTTTCTATCGGAACCGACGGATATGTGCTGGCAGGACAAAATGAAAATGGAGCCTACGTCAAAGATTTTTACAAGTACGACACAACAACAGATTCTTGGACACAGTTGCCGAATTTCCCTGGCTACCCTAGAGGATATGCGTATGGGATAGAGCACAATGGAAAAGCATATGTCGGTTTTGGAAATTCTAATGCTTTTGATATAGGTCCATTAGATGACCTTTGGGAGTATGACCCTTTAACTGAAGCATGGACTGAACTAGCTTCATGCCCTTGCGGAGGTCGGCTTCATCCTGCAATGCTAGAAGCAGGAGGTCAGATTTTTGTGGGACTCGGAAACAATGATTCAGGGAATCAAGACGACTGGTGGGCATACGATATTGCAACAGATACATGGGCGCAAAAAGCGGACTTTATTGCTGAAAAAAGACACCACCCATACTTCTTTTCAATCGATGATATTGCTTACGTGGGGTTTGGTCACGGAGCCTCGATTTACAACGATTTCTATAAATACGAGCCACTTACAGATACATGGACCCAAGTTGCGAGTCTTCCAGCTGAAGGACGCGTTGCAGGCACTCAGTTTGCATACAATGGCAAAGGCTACGCACTCAGTGGAGATGGAGAGGATCATTCTTATTTAGAGACGGGTGAGTTTTGGCAGTACACCCCTGAAACAGATTCGTGGTTGAGCCTTCCAGTTCATCCTGGACACAGCAAGTGGGCTCCAGGATGTTTCATCGTAGGGGACGTACTCTACTTCACTTCCGGATTTCAGTATGATGACGGCAATTCAGAAACCCTCAATGATCTTTGGAGATTCAACCTCGATGAGATTAGCGGTATCGAAGTTGTAGAGCTAGAAACACTTGTGTACCCTAATCCTACCACGGATAAAATTTTGCTTTCATCTCCAGTAGATTACCACCTCTTCTCATTAAAAGGTGAGCTTGTTCTAGAAGGCCGTGGTTCGTCGATTGAAGTAAGTCAACTTTCAAAAGGAGTGTACTTCCTCAACACGAAGACCCAGACGTTTAAAATCATTAAGGAATAAAGCGTCTCTTACGTAAAGTTGGACGTACTTATTTTTCGGATTCAAGCTTGAGATAGACAAATTTCCAGGTGATCCATGCCAAAACAAACCCTGTTGCGATATCGAACAGGTGATGTTGGTGGGTGAGAATGACCGACAGTGAGATCGCCATTACCCAGAGTATTAAAAGGGCTTTGAAGCGCTTTTGTTCGGTTTGTTGAATCAAAGCAAACGCTGAGATTGAAGAGAACGTAATGTGCAGAGATGGGTACAGATTGTGTGGTTTGTCCATCCGATGAAGTGCCTCGAACATGGATTCGAAACCTTGAATGTTCATCGTTCTCGAAAACCCCAGTTCTCCTGGGAAAAGTAAGAATATGGTACAGGCGATCGCAGAGCTCACCATCATGGTAATGCTCAACGCGCGTATGTTTTTGGGCGATTTTGCGCAAATGAAACTCAGCAAAACAAGAAGGGAATAGGATTGATAAAAGAGGATCATTCCTGGTACCTGAGGGATGTCTTTCTCCCATTCCAGGTACAGTCGATGGTGATGAGAAAGGAACGTTTCGGCGATACAGTTTGAACTGAAGTAAAATACACTGCATAAAAGAACACATAAGCCTCCCCAAAGGGCCATTGCTTTTAAGTGTTCATTCATGTTTCTAAGTTCGGTAAATGTCAGTCAATGACTTCAACCTTAAAGGTGTCACCCTGCGCGATGTTTTCAATGGTGTCTAATCCCTCGACCACTTTGCCAAAACATGTGTGATTTCTATCAAGGTGAGACGTGTTTGTTCTTGAGTGTACAATAAAAAACTGTGATCCTCCAGTGTTACGTCCTGCATGCGCCATAGATAACACACCGGTATCGTGGTGCTGGTTGTCTCCGTCCAGTTCGCAATCAATTTGATATCCAGGACCTCCTGCGCCAGAGCCATCAGGACATCCTCCCTGAACAACGAAGTCAGGCAATACGCGATGAAACGTTAATCCTTCGTAGAATCCTTCTTTTGCAAGTTTGACGAAATTTGCAACTGTTTTCGGTGCGTCCTTTTCGAAAAACTCAACCTTCATGTTGCCTTTGTCTGTATGTATAATTGCGTGCATCGTGATGACTTTAGGGTGTAATTAATATTATGCGAAACTATAAAGAAAAACCCCTCTGATGGAGATCGTTTTAAATTATAGAAAACGTGAGTGGATCTTCACAAACTGTTTAAAGTTCTTTTAATACCCTCTCTAAGAGGTGTGATTTTTAAATGGAGTTTTTCAATTGCCTTGTTTGGACTAACCTCCCAATGGTAATTGCCACGTCGAACCCATTTAGTGGTAAGTGCTGGTTTTTTATTTCGAAGTATTGCGAAAAACTTATTTAAATGTGCAAACAGCAATTGAACACCAATACTCGTATTGATGAGCTTATAATCGAGGCCTGATTCTTCCCTCAGTATTTTGAAGAATTCATTGTAGCTGTGATTTTCACCGCCCAAAATGTACGTTCCTCCTTTAACCCCATTTTCCATTGCAAGTATGTGCCCTTTAACAACATCATCAACGAATACGTAGTTGCCTATTTTTGAACCATCTCCGGGGATTATTCTCCACTTACCTTTTGCGTACTTACTTATTAATAAAGTGACAGAGGCAGGTTCGCCAAACAACACAGGCCCGAAAACTCTAGTTGGAGAGACAATTACAGCATCTAGATTCTTTTCAGTAACATAACTCTTAACAAGTGATTCAGCCATCGCTTTAGATGACTCATATTCATTAAAATAGTCAACGTTTCTACACTTAATTTCTGTTACGATGCCACCATATGAGGGACCTAGTACACCAGCAGTTGATGTGAATACTACGCGCTTTACATTAAGCTCAAGCGCAGCATCCATAATATTTCTCGTCCCATCAACATTTATGGTGTAATATCTAGAACTATCCTTTTCCCATATTGAAGCATTACCTCCCATGTGATATACTTGGTCACAACCTTTCATTGCTACTTTGATGCTCTCTTTGTCACTGAGATCTCCTTTAAAAAGCACAAGCCCGTCTTTTGGAAGTGGAGCAGCTTTTTCAATGTTTCTTACCAAAGCATGAACCTTATGGCCATTCGATATTAATTCCTTGATAAGGTGAGCGCCGATGTAACCAGTACCTCCTGTTAGGAAAATATTCATTTGACAAACTTCATTTGAGGATTGTGGTAGATAGAAGAAAAGCTATTCGTGAGAGCCATTATAATGTGCACAACAACAGCTACCCAAATTGTTCCAGTCATCAATGTAATTAGGCACAGGACCACCCCTAAGAATGCTGCTCCGATAGTTTCATCTAGGCCTTTAGGTATATGAGTCGCAGAATACATCGCGGTGTTTATTGCAATAGCGGGCCAAACCCCCATCGCATCTACCAAAGGGAATAACAAGATTCCTCTAAAAAGAAATTCATAGCCCAATAGATAAGCTGACCATCCCAAGCTATTTTTCAAAACCAAACTCCTAGTCCAGTTCTTCTCTCTTATTTGAGGGTAATTTACTTGGTGAGATGGTTTTTTTGCACTCATAAACGCGAGAGGCATTGTAAGTGCAGCAAGAATCAAGGTAGCGACAAGAGAAGTAATCATTGAGGCAGAGATATAGGTGAGCCCATAGTCTGCAAGCGAGTACTGAGGCATAAGTGTCAGTGCGATTACTGCGGGTATAATTCCCATTGTAAATAGCCCCCAATACTTAGTGAACAATACGTTTTTTACTGACCCATCATTAATCTTTGTTGCTTTTGAAACAAACCAAAATGTAGCAAAGCCAATAAGGCATAGGGTCATTGGTAAGGCGATGATCATGTCACCTTCTATCCATCTGATATCAATTCCTGTTGAGTTCATCTTGAGTCTTTTGCTTTTTGTATTGGTTAATTGCTAGTAATGCTGATAGCCTATTAGGTATTAATGTCATAAACTTCCTAATTAAACCATTTTTTCGACCAGTAGTAATAATTATTTTGCCTTTTAATGTTTTGTCAATAGCTACTCTAGCAACTTCATTCGCACTCATAACAGTAACTCTGGCAGCAAAAGCTCCTTGTTCAATTTGGTGCTTTACAACGTTGTTTGTGGGAGTAGCTCCTGGGAGTAGTACTGAGACAGAAACACCTTTTTTTCTAAGTTCATATGCAAGACTTAAACTCATATTTTTTACATAAGTCTTTGTCGCAGCGTATATTGATTTGTAGGGTGCTGCTTGATCGGAAATAATACTGCTTACATTTAAAATTCTAGAAGGTGAATTAGATTTAAGCATCGGAATAAACTTATTCATGACAAGAGTAGTAGCCTTGATGTTTAAGTCTATCATTTTGTTGATGTATCCCTCCCTCATTTCATCAAATGGCATCGTCCCCCCTAAGCCAGCATTGTTAATTAAAAAGTTGACGATAAATCCTTTCTCTTCCACCCACTTTACCATATTGTTCAGGTGAATTGAGTCTGTCAGGTCACATTCGTGGTATTCAGCATTGACCTTGTACTTCTTTGAAATTGCGGTTGCTTTGCCTTCTAAGTCCTCATTTGGCAAAGAGACAAGTAACACGTTCATGCCTCTTTCAGCACAGACGTTCGCCATTTCGAGGCCGATCCCACTACTTGCTCCTGTAATCAAAGTGAATGTTAACATTTGGCACTATTTTACACGGATTTGTTTACTTTGGATGCAATTACAAAACTGTCCGTTTCCGTGTATTGGTGACAGCTAATCTAAATCCATTATAAGGTAAAAACCCCTCCGAGAAGGAGAGGTTTTAATTGAGCGAAAAACGAGACTCGAACTCGCGACCCCAACCTTGGCAAGGTTGTGCTCTACCAACTGAGCTATTTTCGCTTATTTCCGTATCGCGTTCGAAACGGATAGCAAAAGTAGTGCAAGGAAAGTGTTATGCAATGAGTAGAGTAGAAATATTTTTGGTGTAAGTCATCTGACGTATCTTTGGCGCGATGAGTAAAATGAATATAAAGGAAGCAGATCGAAGCGATACGCTCACCTACAATAGCAACAGAGATGATTTGGTCATCCCGGAGTATGGGAGAGGGATTCATATTATGTTGGCGCATATGATGGGTCTTGCGGACAAGGCAGAGCGCACGAAGTGTGCTGAAGCAATCGTAAGTGTGATGGGGAGTGTTGTGCCTCCCGACGGCAACGAAGAAGAGGGCAAGCATAAGCTTTGGAATCAACTTTATCAGATGTCTGCCTACCAAATGGATGTCGACAGTCCATTCGACAAGCCAGAGCCGACCTCTAGAAGTGAAGCTCCTGAAAGAATAGATTATCCCACAGAGACTTCTCGTGCCGGACATTTCGGTCGTACTGTAGAGGCAATGATTGAGATGGCAAAAAAGTTGGAAGATTCGGAAGAGAAATCCATCCTCATTGTCAAGCTCGCCAATACGATGAAAATGCACTTCCTTACTTGGAATAGGAATACTGTCGAGCGGAGTTTTATTGCGGAACAACTGAAAGAAAAATCGGGTGGAGCATTGCTTCTTCCAGAGGATGTGGTATTAGATAGCTCTGCTGAAATTTTAAGGAGTATCCGTAAAACGAGTGATGCGCTTGAACGCAAACGTCCAGGAAAGAAAGGCGGTTCACCACAAAAAGGCGGCGGAACTCGAAATAATGCTCCGAATCGTGGTGGTTCAAAGAACTACAGAAGGAAGTAAACATTCCACAAATCCCTTCTAACAAGTTCCTGCACTACATACTTGGGAATTTGAAAAACAGTCTCATTTTTACGGGATGAGTAGTTTTATAATAGAAGGTGGCCATAAACTGAGTGGGGAGGTCATACCACAAGGAGCAAAAAATGAAGCTCTACAGATATTAAGTTCAGTGCTGTTAACACCTGGCGAAGTTGAAATAGACAACCTCCCGGACATTGTTGATGTAAATAAACTGATTGATCTTTTAAGTTCTATGGGTGTAAAAACCCGTAAACTTTCTGAGGGGAAGTATTGGTTTAAAGCGGACGATATTAATTTGGAGTTTCTTAAATCAGATGAATTTAAGGAGAAAGGAAGTTCGTTGAGGGGTTCTGTAATGATCTTGGGTCCGCTTTTAACTCGGTTTGGTATAGGAGCGTTGCCGAGGCCAGGCGGAGATAAAATCGGTCGAAGAAGAATGGACACCACTTTTCTTGGTTTCAAGGAACTGGGTGCAGAATTCAGCTATGATTCAGCTACGGGATTTTTCACAGCAAATGTTCCAAAAGGAAAGCTCAAAGGGAAGAACATGCTTTTAGATGAGGCATCTGTAACGGGTACTGCAAATGTCGTGATGGCCGCAGTAATGGCTGAAGGAACTACGACGATTTACAATGCAGCGTGCGAGCCCTACTTGCAACAACTGTGTAAGATAATCAATAAGATGGGAGGTAAGATTACAGGGGTAGGATCGAATCTTTTGACGATTGAAGGTGTGACAGAATTGGGCGGTGCGACACACAGATGTCTGCCTGACATGATTGAGGTTGGGAGTTTTATAGGTATGGCAGCGATGACGAAGTCAGAACTTACGATTAAAGATGTGAAGTACGATGAGCTAGGAGTGATCCCGAGAATCTTCAAAAGAATGGGCGTGAAACTCGAGAGAAGAGGAGATGACATCTTCGTTCCTGCTCAAGAATCATATGAAATAGACAAATACATTGACGGTTCTATTTTGACAGTGTCGGATGCTCCATGGCCAGGGTTTACGCCAGACTTATTGAGTATTGTCCTTGTGATGGCTACGCAGGCCAAAGGGTCTGTTTTAATTCATCAAAAGATGTTTGAGAGCCGCCTCTTTTTTGTGGACAAACTGATTGATATGGGTGCCCAAATTATCCTTTGCGATCCTCACCGTGCAACAGTGAACGGATTGAATCACACAAGCCCACTTCGAGCTGTGACCATGACATCTCCGGACATACGTGCAGGGGTGTCTCTGCTTATCGCAGCGCTCTCAGCAGAGGGCACATCCACCATACATAACATTGGTCAAATTGACAGAGGATATCAAAACATCGATGCCCGTTTAAGAAAATTGGGAGCACACATCACACGAATTGATTAACCTTTGGATATCTTTGAAATCAACTATAATGAATCAACGAAAGAAAAGAATCATGATTTTTAAATCAGCAATGATAGTAGTAGGCGTTGTAGCTGTGGCATTCACGGGTGTAGTAGGTGCTTCTTCTTTCTCTACATCTACAAGCAGTTCGGAGGTGAATGGATCTTTTGAGGTCGTTCCTACAGGTCTTGTGGGTGTGAATATTGGTGATGAGGCTCCAAACATCATTATGAACAACCCCAAAGGGAAGGAGCTGAAATTAAGCGACTTGAGAGGAAGTATTGTCCTGATAGATTTCTGGGCTTCTTGGTGCGGTCCATGTAGAAGAGAGAATGTCAACGTGGTGAAGGCCTACGAGAAGTATCGCAAAGCAAAGTTTAAGAACGCAGATGGATTTGAAATTTACTCTGTGTCTTTAGATAGTAAAATACCTTCATGGGAGGCTGCGATTAAAAAAGACAATCTCTCGTGGGAGTATCACGTGAGCGATCTGAAAAAATGGAACAATGAAGCTGCTGCTATGTATGGCGTGAGTTCCATTCCGATGAGTTTTCTTGTGGATGAGGATGGCGTCATTGTCGCGAAGAATTTGCGCGGGTTTGAACTCCATCGTCACATTGACAAGCATGTGAAGAGCTTAAAGTAAATCGCTTGTAAACACAATGATTGGCACGACAGCCTGTCGGTTTGCAACACGCAGCCTGACAGGCTGTCCTGTTTCATTAAGGTTCACCAAATTGGCACTTACTTTGCAGAGTCTTTTTGACAAACAAATAAGGACGATGAACAATCAAAATAAAACCGCAGAAAAAAAGGTGGACGAACAAAATACGACAGCAGAGTCTTGTTCAGAAGATGCCACATTTGGTCCTGATTCTGAACCTAAATTAGAAAACGACAAGGCAGAGTCTGAGCCAGAGTCTGAGCCAGAAGAAGAGGTTGTCGATTACCAAGAAAAGTATCTGAGGCTGTATGCTGAATTCGATAATTTTCGAAAAAGAACGATGCGTGAAAGAGTAGATTTAATTCGAACGGCCTCTCAAGATGTCATCGTGACGATGTTGCCTCTCCTTGACGATTTTACAAGAGCCAAGGACAATGGGAACGACGATATTCAAGCAATGAAGGAAGGCATGGCCTTGATTCATACAAAACTAGAATCGACTCTTTCGTCTAAAGGGTTGAAGCTTATGGAAGTGAAGTCAGGCGACGATTTTAACGTCGATTTTCATGAAGCAATTACAAATATCCCTGCGCCTTCTCCCAAATTGAAAGGAAAAGTAGTGGATGTAGTTGAGAATGGATACATCTTGGGTGACAAGGTTTTGAGGTATGCAAAAGTGGTGATTGGTCAATAATTTGTACTAGAAAAAATGGCGAAACGAGATTATTATGACATTTTGGGGCTGAGTAAATCAGCTTCACCTACAGAGGTTAAGAAGGCCTACAGGAAGCTTGCTCTCAAGTATCATCCAGACAAAAACCCGGATGACGATGTTGCAGAGGATAAGTTCAAGGAGGCAGCAGAGGCGTACGAAATCCTAAGTGACGACACCAAGAAGCAGCAGTACGACAGGTTTGGGCATGCTGGGATGAGAGGCGCAGGCGGTGGCGGCGGTGGCGGACAGCACATGAATATGGAGGATATCTTCAGTCAATTTGGAGATGTTTTCGGCGGTGGTGGTGGTGGTTTTGGAGGCTTCGGTGGCGGAGGTGGAGGACGTAGGAGAAGGATGAAGGGAGCCGATCTGAGAATAAAAGTGAAGCTTACGTTAGAGGAGATTGCGACAGGTGTCAAGAAGAAAATTAAAGTTGCAAAGCAGATACAGGCTTCTGGCGTGGAACACTCTGACTGTTCTCAGTGCAATGGCACAGGTCAGGTACGCAGAGTCACAAATACAATTTTAGGTGCAATGCAAACCTCATCTACATGTCCCTCTTGCAATGGGTCAGGGTTTTCTATTTCATCTAAACCTTCTGGCACAGATGAGTGGGGAATGAAAAGAGAAGAGGAAGTCGTGACCATAGATATTCCCAGCGGTGTTGAGAATGGAATGCAGCTCAATGTTCGTGGAGAAGGAAATGGTGCTCCGATAGGCGGCGTAGCCGGAGATTTGTTGGTCGTTGTCGAAGAGATTTCGCACAAGGAGTTTCAGAGAAACGGTAAAAATCTGCACCACGATTTATACATCAGTTTTATTGATGCGTGTTTGGGTTCTTCAACAGAAGTACCTTTGCTGAATGGGAAAGCGAAGATTAAAATCGAAGCGGGAACTCAGAGTGGCAAGCTTGTCAGACTTAGGGGGAAGGGACTCCCTTCTGTTGAGTCATATGGAAATGGGGATTTGTTGGTGAATATTAATATTTGGACTCCCAAAACCCTCACAAAAGAAGAGCGTACGACTTTGGATAACCTCAAGGAATCTTCGAACTTTCAACCTGAAACAGGTCATGGTGAACGTGGATTTTTTGACAAAGTCACCGATTTATTCTCATGAACGATACTCCTTCTCTTGAATTATTTGATGTATCGAAACGATATGGTTCTCACATCGCATTAGATGGCGTGAGTTTAGAAGTTCCTCAAGGGAGCATTTTTGGTTTGTTGGGACCCAACGGAGCGGGTAAGACGACACTCATTCGAATGGTCGCCGGAATAACGGGTCCTGACCAAGGTTCTATTTCTTTTTTCGGAGAAGCGATGTCATCGGAGCATATCAGTTCTCTGGGCTATTTGCCAGAGGAGAGGGGGTTGTATAAAAATATGCGGGTAGGAGAGCAAGCCATGTATTTCGCCAGGCTCAGAGGCATGGGGAAAAAAGAAGCTGAGAGAGAATTGACAGACTGGTTTGAGCGTTTGGAAGTTGATGGATGGTGGGACAAAGAGGTGGCTGATTTGAGTAAGGGCATGGCGCAGAAGATTCAATTTATCGTTGCCGTACTTCACAAACCCAAATTCCTGATACTCGACGAACCTTTGAGCGGTTTTGATCCAATCAACGCGTCGAGAATACGTGCAGAAATAAACAGGCTTAGAGATGAGTTTGGCACGACTATTCTCCTTTCCACACATGACATGTCCAGTGTCGATGAGTTATGCGATCATGTCGCATTGATTAACAACGGAAAGAAAATTCTCGAGGGGCCAGTAAGTGCGCTCAGGGAGAATGCAAGAGCTGGAAGAATAGAACTTCAATTCCGGGGCAATCTCATAGGATTTACTGCGGCATTAGGTGCAGGGGCTATTTTACATGAGGCATTAAGCCATGGTGACAATATTCACGATGTCGTTCTGGGACTCCCCCCATCTATTCCGATTGAACAGTTTTTAAAATGGGCAACTACAGAAGTAGATGTGCTTTCTTGTACACCGAAAGTCGTGAGTATGGATGAGGTTTTCTTACATGCAGTGAATGCGGTTTCAAATACAGATCCATCATGAATCGTTGGTTGATAGTAGTAGGAAGAGAGTATAAGACACGTGTAAGAAAGCGCGCATTTATTATTTCCACACTTTTGGGGCCATTTTTAATGGTAGGCGTCGTTGCAGCAATTCTCTTTATTGGGATGTCATCCACTGAGATGAACTCAAAGGTTATGATCGTAGACCACAACAACCTACTTACGTATAATATGCCAGGGGAAGAGGAGGTTCTGTTGCCCAGTTGCGAAGAGTGTTTTCCAGAAAGAAACTTTCTGGAATATAGATTTGCAAGCAAGGCGTTAGATACAGAAGCGTTTCTTGAGAGTGATTTCACTGCCATGATAGAGCTGGACGATGGGATTATGCAGAGTGCAAAAGCACTGTTGAAATATGAATCTGCTGCGCCGATGAAAGTGCAGTCAGCAGTGAAAAGAGATTTGGGAGAGGCGATTGAACGATTGAGAGTGAAATCAGAATCCACACTTGATTATGACACCTACAAGAAGCTGAAAGTACGAATAGGCCTCGTTACTCAGAATATTGTCACAGAAGATCGAAATATTGAGAATAAGAGTGCCATTGGGTTTGCCTTTTCAGTCTTCATGTTTATGTTTATTATGGTATATGGGATGCATGTCATGCGAGGCGTAATAGAGGAGAAGAGCAACAGAATTGTAGAAGTGGTGATCAGTGTCGTGAAGCCCGAGCATCTGATGGGCGCAAAAATTGCTGGGATAGGTCTCGTGGGTTTGACTCAAATCGCGGTTTGGTCTCTTCTGTCGTGGCTTCTGTTTTTGGGATTCGGTGTTTATGCTGAAACATCAGGATTGCTCCTCAACCTGATGGGTGAACAGGGCTCTCAAGTCGCATCAACTGACTTTATGACTTTTATTCAGTCGAATGAGAAATTGGGAGTTTTGCTTCAAGTGAATTGGGCAATGATGCTTGGATGGTGCGCATTTTTCTACATGGCTGGTTTTGCACTTTATGCATCACTGTTTGCGGCAATAGGAGCTGCTGTTGAACAAGAGTCCGATGCTCAATATTTACTTTTGCCTGCAATGATACCGTTGATGTTTAGCTATGTGGTGAACATTTTCATTATTGAATCTCCAGACAGTACACTTGCTACATTTTGTTCTTTCTTCCCTTTTACATCTCCGATTACAATGATGGTGAAGTTGAGTGTCGGAGTCCCGTGGTGGCATGTTGCCGTAAGCGCCATTATTTTGGTCATGACGGTCCTTCTAATGGTCAAGTTGGCTGGTAAAATATATAGAACGGGTATTTTAATGTATGGCAAAAAGCCAAGCCTAAGAGAGATGGCGCGCTGGCTCATGTATAAAAACAGGTAATGCATCCCACGGAAGATTTATATAAGAAGAGTAAGTATAGAAGGGTAGCCGTGATTGATTGCGGAACAAATACATTTAATTTAAGAATTGTAGATCTTCTTCCAGATGTAGAAAAGGGGCTAAGGCCATGGAACAAAGTGTTCAGTCTTAGATTGCCAGTTAGATTAGGCAAAGGAGGGATAGATAAGGGTGTGATTAGGCCAGACAGGATTGCGAGAGGGATTGATGCCATTGGCATCATGCGTGAAGCCATTCGAAATTACCAAACCGATGAGGTCTTCGTGATTGCGACGAGCGCTTTACGTGATGCATCCAACAGCAAGGTTTTCACGGAGAGTGTTCAAAATCGTTACGGTTATCAAGTTCAGATTATTTCGGGTGCCACTGAAGCAGCGCTGATTCAAGAAGGTATTGAGCTCACGTATTCTCCTCCAGAAGGAGAAACAGTATTGACATTGGATATCGGAGGGGGGAGCACGGAATGTGTTATTTGGGATAAGCAGAAGGTGGTTTGGGCGAGGAGTTTTAATGTGGGTGTTGCGCGATTGCAGGCCCTATTTAAAATATCTGACAGGTTTGGCGAAGACGCTTATGAAAAAATGAAGCCCTATCTTGATGACATGCTCTCGCCACTTGCGCTCACACTCTCGAAGACCAGTCCTTCTGTACTTGTAGGTTCGAGTGGGTCATTTGATACTTTTTATTCTCTGACCAAATCTGATTTTAAAAACGGATTGAATACGGGGAAGGATAAGAATCGTGATGATTCGAAACAAAAGATTAAATTACATCCAAGTGCGGACGTCATTGATGTTCAGAAATTCGATGATTTGGCGGAACTTCTGATCAGAAATACGCTCAAGGATAGATTAAACATGAGTGGCATGCCGCCTGATCGAGCAGATTTAATTCCATATGCGTCTGCAATTGTCAAGTGGATTCAAAACGAAACAGAGATCAAAAACTTCTATCGATCGAAATATGCTCTTAGGGAAGGTGTTTTGAGTAGAATCGTTCGAGGAGATGTTGTGATCCCAGGTTTGGCATCAAGTTTGGTTTAGGGTATTCTGAGTGTAACTTTCAGTAAGTAAAAAATCATGGCACATATCTTAATCATTGACGACGAACGGCCTATACGAGCTAGCCTGAGGGAGATTCTCGAATACGAGGGGCATACCATTGATGAAGCAGAAGATGGAGTCGATGGAGTCATAGCAGCTCAGAAAAAGGCATTTGATGTGGTGTTTTGTGACATCAAGATGCCTAAAATGGATGGCATTGATGTTCTAGATATGTTCAAGAAGAAGAACATTCTTGCGCCAGTCATTATGATTTCGGGTCACGGGACCGTTGAAACGGCGGTGCAATCTCTTAAAAAGGGTGCCTTCGATTTCATTCAAAAGCCACTTGACTTGAATCGAATTTTGCTTACGCTGAAGCACGCACTAGATAAAGATGAACTCGAAAAAGAAACGAAGCGACTGCGCCGAAAAGTCCACGACAACAAATCTTATCCAATTGTGGGTGAATCAGCGGCAATAAAAGATCTTCTTCACATGGTGAAAACGGTTTCAGCTACTGATGCAAGAGTATTGATTACGGGCGGCAACGGATCGGGAAAGGAACTCGTAGCACGACAACTGCACAACGGAAGTGCCAGGCAATCCAATCCATTCATTGAAGTGAATTGTGCAGCGATCCCTTCTGAATTAATCGAGAGTGAGTTGTTTGGTCATGAAAAGGGGTCTTTCACAAGTGCATTTAAACAAAGGAAAGGCAAATTTGAACTTGCAAATGGTGGCACATTGTTCCTTGATGAAGTTGGGGATATGGGGCCTGAAGCTCAAGCAAAAGTTTTAAGAGCCCTTCAGGAAAATAAAATTACGCGTGTGGGTGGTGACAAAGACATCCAGGTTGATGTCAGAATTGTATCGGCGACGAACAAAGATCTTAAAGTGGAGATATCGAATGGTAACTTTCGTGAGGACCTGTTCCATCGTCTTGCAGTCATACCCATCCACGTTCCATCACTGAATGACAGAAGAGAAGATATCCCCTTGCTCGTGACTCATTTTCTTGCGCTTTTGGCTGAAGATCATGGTCAAGCCATCCCCAAGGTTGATAAAGATGCGTTGGCTCTCATTTGTAAAGCGGATTGGACAGGCAATGTTCGGGAATTAAGGAACGTGATGGAGAGATTGCTAATTCTCACTCCTTCAGGCACTTCTATTTCAAGTGAAATAGTCAGTAAATACGCGCATTTGACTGTTTTTTAACTGTAACGTGTTAAAAATCAGAAATTAAGAGGCAACCACGACGTTTGCACATCGTCTATCTTGTTGGAAACAAATCAATAAGATGAATTAAAGATGGATACTTTCACATTACTCGGATTTGAACTTTCTGGCTCTGTACAGCTGGCAGCGGTTTTTATAGCAATCATTAGTCTCGTCGCAAACATCCTTCTTTTTGTAAAAGCGGACTTGCCTTGGTGGTCTGTATTCATTCCTTTTTACAACATCATGACCGGTATGAAGTTGATCGGACGTCCCACGTGGCATGCATTTTTATTCTTCACACCTGCTGCAATTTACCTTTTCCCAAAAACGATTTTAGAAATTGCGCAAAGTTTCGGCAAGAATAAACTGTCAGACTATGTTTTGGTGTTGGTCTTTAATGTGTTCTATATTCTGAACTTAGGACTTTCTCCTGATGAAGAATATGTTGGCCCTGCCTACAAACGTCGATCAATCAATACAAACAACAAATTAAGCACTCCAGAAGATATGAATCTCGCCTAATTGCTTGTCTCTGTCAATCTGTATTTTATATGAGCCCTCCAGCCTTGCTGAGGGCTTCTTTTATGCCTTCAGGATAGGTTCCTCCAGCAGAGGCAAACATTGGTTGGCCTCCTCCGCCTCCTCGGATATAACCGGCCAATTCTTTCACCATGTCACCGGCTTTTAATCCTTTTTCTGAAATTACATCATCGCTAATTGCGACAGCAATACCCGCTTTGCCATTGTTTCTAGATGCGAATACGCCTACAAATGGTGCGTGTTCGCTCTTCAGTTGGAAGGCAAGATCTTTGATTGATTTGGCATCGAGTTTGAGTTCGCAAGCAATGAAATTAATGCCATTTTTTTGAGAGATTTCTTTGACGAGATTTCCTTTTACATTTCCCGCTTCCTTTCGTTGAAGAACCTCGAGTTCTTTCGTGAGTGTCGCATTGTTCGCAATGAGGTCTTCGACCGATTTAGGAAGATCTTTAGCCCCTTTAAAACATTCACGTATTTGGCTTAATGAATGGCGATCTTGATGTGCCAAACTTAATGCGCCCGATCCAGTGACTGCTTCGATTCTTCTGATACCTGATGCGACCGATGTTTCTGTCGTAATTCGAAAAGTCCCAATTGAACCCGTTGCAGGTACATGAATCCCACCGCAGAGTTCCTTTGAAGATCCAAATCCAATCATCCTCACGGACGCTCCATATTTCTCTCCAAACAACATCATTGCTCCAGCCTTTTTTGCGTCTTCTAGTGCCAGATTTCTTTTTTCAACAAGAGGGATGTTCTCTAGAATCCGTTCATTTACACGATTTTCAATTTTTTGGACTGTGTCTGATTCTATCTTCTCGAAATGAGAAAAGTCAAATCGCAGGTTTTCAGGTCTTACAAGCGACCCCTTTTGTTCTACATGCGTGCCGAGAATATCTCTAAGTGCCTCATGCAGTAAATGAGTCGCTGAGTGATTCCTCGATGATGCCAATTGATTTGTTACATCTACTTCTGCTTGGAATGTAGCTGCTGGGTCACTGGGCAGTTCAGTCAAGGTATGAACGATCAGGTTGTTCTCCTTTTTTGTATCAATGACGTCGGTTTGATTGTTCTCTGAAAGGAGTCGTCCAGTATCCCCTACTTGCCCACCTCCTTCAGGATAGAATGGGGTTTGGTTCAGCACAACTTGATAGAAGACTTCTCCTTTTGCTTCGACCTTTCTATATCGCAGTATTTTACAACTGCACGTCGTACAATCATACCCTAAGAATTGTGTTGTCTCAGCAGATGGAGTGACTTCAACCCAGTCTTCAGTAGATACTTTGCCGTCTTTGCGAGAACGTGACTTTTGGCCTTCAAGTTCCAACGTAAATCCTTCCTCGTCTACGCTCATGCCACTCTCCGAAGCCATTAAAGCAGTCAGGTCAAATGGGAATCCAAACGTATCGTATAACGCGAAAGCCGTCTTGCCAGATAGGGTTTCGCCGGCACGCATGCCTTTAAGGTGTCCCTGAAGAAGCTCTATGCCGTGAGCGAGCGTTCGAAGGAAACTTTCCTCTTCTTGTTTGATGACTCTTTCGATAAGCGTGTGCTGCGTTTTAAGTTCAGGAAAAGCATCACCAAGTGAAACAATCAATGCAGATACAAGCTCGTTCATAAACGGTTTCTCAAATCCCAAAAATGAATATCCGTATCTGATCGCTCGGCGAAGAATTCTACGAATCACATAGCCTGCACCTGTGTTTGAGGGAAGTTGCCCATCACATATGCTGAATGAAACCGCCCTAACATGGTCCACGATGACACGGAAAGCAACATCATTCGGATTGTCTCCCGAAGTGTATTTCTTTCCGCATAATTCAGAAAGTTTATGGATAAGTGGGCTGAACACGTCCGTGTCGTAATTGCTTTTTTTGCCTTGAATGGCCATGGCAAGTCGTTCAAACCCCATTCCAGTATCTACGTGTTTATTTGGCAGAGGCACAAGGCTCCCGTTTGCCATGCGATTGAACTCCATAAAGACGAGGTTCCAAATTTCGACGACTTGTGGGTGATCTTCATTCACCAATGTTGCTCCATCGGTGGTGTTTTTTTCTTCTTCAGATCGAAGGTCAATGTGAATTTCGCTGCAAGGACCACACGGTCCAGTTTCTCCCATTTCCCAGAAATTATCCTTTTTACTTGCGGGTAAAATCCGGTCTTCTGAGATGTGTTTCTTCCAATATTGAAGTGCATCGGCATCAATCTCTAGATTGTCACCCTTGTCCCCTTCGAAAACAGTGACATATAAATCCTCTTTGTTGAGTTTATACCTTTCGGTTAAGAGCTCCCAAGCCCAATCAATCGCATCCTCTTTGAAGTAATCTCCGAATGACCAATTTCCAAGCATCTCAAACATGGTGTGATGGTATGTATCGACACCGACCTCTTCCAGGTCATTGTGTTTTCCACTTACTCTCAGGCACTTTTGTGTGTCCGCAAGTCGTTTGTGAACGACAGGGCTGTTTCCAAGGAATAAATCTTTGAATGGGTTCATCCCAGCATTTGTGAACATCAAAGTAGGGTCATCCTTCAGAACCATAGGGGCTGAGGGGATGATTTTGTGATTTTTTTCTGCAAAAAAGTCCAAAAATGTTTTACGAATTATGCGAGATTCCATGAGTCTTGTTTGAGTTTGTGAAATTAATCAATACTCATCTGTCAAAAATGTACGAAGTTTGCAACTTATGAGCCAATTTAAAAACGCAAAATTCAACCCCGAATCCCTTCAGATAGAAGAGGTTCCGTTTGCACTAAAGGACTACGTCTTGTGGTCATTACGCAAGGTAGGGTGGGTTTTAATCGTCGGGACTGCTTCTATTTTGCTTTTCGATTACGCTTTTGACTCCCCAAAAGATAGAGCTATGGTGCGTGAAATCTCGTTTCTCGAGCATCAAATTTCTGGGCTTGAGGGTGATTTGGTTGAAGTTGTTGATGTTTTAAACGATTTGGAGGTCAGAGATGATGCGATTTATAGAACTGTTTTCGGAGCAGACCCTTATCCTGAGCACAGACGCAATCCAGGTGTGGGAGGTGCAGATCGTACGCGTGCTTTAAGAGGTTATGACCACACCGATGAGATGCGTAATCTTCAGATTAAGATGTCTGAAGTTCAAAGGCGTTTGGTTGCCCAAAGCAGATCCTTTGACGAAGTGATGGAACTCGCGGCGACACATGAAGCTCGTCTGCAGTCAATTCCAGCAATTCAACCCGTTAGAAATGACGACCTTAAAAGAATGGCCAGTGGATGGGGATACCGATTCCACCCTATTTATAAAGTCAGGAAATTCCATTATGGAATGGATTTCTCAGCGCCTACAGGAACTGAAATATTCGCAACGGGAGATGGTGAAGTCGTGAAGGTTAAATTGTCATATACAGGGTATGGTAGACATGTGGTGATACGACACGGATTTGGCTATGAAACACTTTATGCGCACATGAGTCGAGTAATTGTAAAAAAGGGGCAAAAGGTGAAGCGAGGAGAAATCATAGGTCTAGTGGGAAATACGGGGACATCCGTTGCGCCACATGTGCACTATGAAGTCAGTAAGGATGGAGAAAAAGTAAATCCAGCGCATTACTATTTTAACGATCTCACTGCCGAACAGTACGAGCTTATGCTTCAAAATGCAGAAGTTTCGCATCAATCTTTTGACTAAGTGTGTGACAAATTATCGCGTATTTTAATTTAGGTTTGCGAGGTTGAGAATTAAGTGACTATCTTGCTGCACCTCATGCCCTTAAACAAGCCCATCCAAAAGCAATACTTCAGCATATCTGAGGTCGCCACCATGTTAGGTGTAAATGCGTCGCTTTTGAGGTTTTGGGAAAAGGAATTCAAGCAAATTAAGCCCAAGACGAATGCACGTGGCAAGCGTTCTTACAATTCAAATGACATTGAGGTCATTCGGTCTGTGTATGTTCTTGTGAAAGAGAAGGGGTTTACATTAGATGGCGCCCGGAAAGCCCTAAAAGCAAGGAAGGGAGTGGGTGCTGAGATTGCAAATGAAGCAAGAATTGCAGCTCAGATGAAGCAAGCAGATGCTCGAACGAAAGAAACTGAAAAACCTGTCGTACAAGAAAAGAGTAGGAAAGAGGCTGTCACCATACTGAAGAAGATTCGTGCTGAACTCTTAACCCTCAGAGCTGAGATAAAGTCTTAGTTAGACCTTTCATCGTTCTATTTCAGTTTGTCAAGGTAGTTTTTCACATAGTCCTCAATTCCATCTTCCAATTTCGTGAATTCAGAGGTGTACCCCGTTTCTCTTAGTTTGGATAAATCAGCTTCCGTGAAATACTGATACGTGTCCCTGATATCTTGAGGTGTATCGATAAAAACAATGTTTGGTTCACGGCCCATCGCATAGAATGTCGCCTTGACTAAGTCTAAGAATGTTCGGCTGTTTCCAGATCCAAGATTGTAAAGTCCGCTTTTTACTGTCAGTCGGTGATGCATCATATACATACACACATCACAAACGTCATCTACATACACGAAGTCTCTGGTTTGATGCCCGTCTTGATAATCATCCCTATGTGATCGAAACAGTTTCATCTGTCCCGTTTCATTCACCTGTCTGTAGGTGTGTAGGACCACTGAAGCCATTCTGCTTTTGTGATTCTCGTTGGGGCCAAACACATTAAAGAATTTCAATCCAGAATAAAAATATGGAGAACGACTTTGATGCAAAGCCCACTTGTCGAAATCATTCTTAGACTCACCATAAGGATTTAAGGGTTTGAGGTCTTCAACAATTTCATGAGCGTCAGAATAGCCTAATGCGCCATCTCCATAGGTTGCTGCAGAACTCGCGTAAATCAAGGCAATCCCAAATTCAACACACAGGTTCCAGATCTCTTTTGAGTAATTTAAGTTAAGCGTATTAAATATCTCAACGTCTTGTTCTGTGGTATCGGTCCGAGCCCCCAAATGGAAAATAAACTGAACTTGATTTTCGTTTTCTCTTAACCACTGAGGAAACTCGGTTCTCTCCACCTTTTGGCTGCATTTTATTTGATGATAGTTGGCTGTTTTATCAGCTCTAGAAAAGTCATCCACCAATACCAAATCATTGTAATTATGGAGGTTAAGCCTCTCTGCCAACCTGCTGCCAATAAATCCAGCTGCTCCTGTAACAATTATCATGTATGTAAAGGTATAACCTCTATCTTTGTATGCAGCAATGAATGATAGATCTATGAGTAAAAAAACAGTTTATATAAGCCGAAGAGCTAGATTTAATGCTGCTCACAAGCTTTACAATCCTGATTGGAGCGATGAGAAAAATCACGAGGTCTTTGGTAAGTGTGCAAATGCAAATTGGCATGGTCATAATTATGAACTCCATGTAACGGTTATGGGTGTGCCAAATGATGATACAGGGTATTGTATGGACATGAAAACGCTGTCGGACCTCATTAAAGAATTTATAGAAGAGCCCTTAGATCATAAAAATTTGAACCTTGATGTTCCTTGGATGAAAGGCAAACGGACTTCCACAGAAAATTTGATTATAGAAATTTGGAATCAGTTAGAAAAGCCTATTCAAGAACACAATTGCGCTTTACACAAGATTAGATTATACGAAACGGAGAACAATTATGCAGAATACTTTGGTGGAGAATAGACGATAAATCACGATGGCTTTATACAAACGAACAGACAATTACGACGAGAAAGCAATTTCAAAACTTGCTGAGGCATATCATTCTATTTTGGATGGAATTGGTGAAGATGTGCAACGAGAAGGGCTCCTTAAAACGCCAGAAAGAGTTTCTAAGGCTTTGGCTTTTATGACTTCTGGTATGGATGCTAATCCTTCTGAGATTTTAAATTCAGCTCTATTTACGGAAGACAATGACGAAATGGTCATCGTTCGGGATATTGAAGTCTTCAGCCTTTGTGAACACCACATGTTGCCGTTCTTCGGCAAGGCGCATGTTGCATATATCCCTGATGGCAAGATTGTCGGTCTCAGTAAAATACCGAGAGTCGTTGATGCATTTGCACGTCGACTTCAAGTTCAGGAAAGACTGACGGAGCAAATACGAGATTGCATTCATGACACGCTTCATCCGAAGGGTGTAGCTGTCGTCATAGAAGCGCAACATCTTTGTATGCAAATGCGGGGAGTTGAAAAGCAAGGTTGTGTCACAACAACAAGTGCCTTTACGGGCGCATTTCTAGAAGACCCAAAGACGCGTTTGGAGTTGCTCAATTTGATTAACCGAAGTAAATAATTCCCCATACATGAATACAAATCAACCTCCCCGCATCTTTGATGATGCTCACGCATCTGCTGAAGGGTCATTGGCAAAGAATTTTGTTGCAAACGTATTTTCTTGGATGGTTGTGGGACTTCTTATCACTGGTTTTGTTGCCAGTTACGCTGCCTCTTCAGGTCTTTATGCCCAATTGGTGGGATCAGGTGGTCTGATGATGTGGGTTATTTTGCTTTCTCCTTTTGCGTTTATCATTGCGATGAATGCGGGTTTGCAAAAATTCAGTGCGACGACTTTGACTTTGCTTTTTCTGGCTTTTTCTGGAGTGATGGGTCTGTCTTTAAGCTCAGTCTTTCTTGTGTATTCCATGGGTTCCATCACTCAGGTGTTTCTGATTACTGCAGGGACTTTTGCCGTGATGGCATTTGCAGGCTACACAACGAGTGTGGACTTAAGTAAGTTCGGAGCTCTTCTGTTTATGGCGCTGATTGGGATCATCATTGCCTCCGTCGTCAATTTCTTTATGCAAAGCTCGATGATGGATTTCATCATAAGTGTAGGTGGAGTACTCGTTTTTACGGGCTTAACAGCGTATGATACTCAACGTATCAAACGCATTGGAGCAGGAGTGGAGTATGGGACTGCAGGAGCCACAAAACTGGCGATCTTAGCTGCGGTATCTCTGTATCTAAACTTCGTCAATCTCTTTTTATTTCTTCTGCGTCTCTTAGGTGGACGCAATTAGATTGAGAAGAGTCTTATTGAATCATAATTCTTGACGTAGCCAGTCTCGCTTCATTGTTTTCTAAACTGATGACGTACGCACCTGCAGGAATCCCAGATGCCTGGAAGAACAGTTTGGTTTCGCCATCGTAGAGCATGCCATCATGAATCACTACAATGGTTCTTCCGAGCGCATCAATTAATGTCACTTTCACGTGAGCATCTTGTTTAAGATGAACAGGGATACATGTTAGGGCCGATGCAGGGTTTGGGTATGGATTCGCAAAAGCACCAATTTGAGTTGCGCTGAAGTTGTCAATTCCAGAAATTGTGATCTCTCCAACATGGAATGTCCACCATCCTTCAGGGGCAGGCATAGGACGTGATCCGGTTTTCCCCGACTCAGCATTTCCAGAGATATAGTAGTAAACATCGGAACCTTCTGCTGCGGCAGGGATATCTCCGGTCCAATTCTCACCATCACCGGTGTCGCTCATAGAGACTTCTGTCCAAGGTCCATTGGGATTGTCGGAATAGAAAAGGTTCGCTTGGATCATTCCTGACCGGTGACTCAAATAGGCCTCAACAGCATATGGCTCTGTCGTGTTTTCAGTGTCAGGAAGCGGTAGGTGACTTATGATTAATGGATCTTCCACGGATACGGAATGTGTAATACAATGAATCGCTCCGCTCGAAGCTATAATATTCTCTGAGCCGTCGCAATCAATACCGATGATTTCGTACCCTGGCATTGCTTCTTCCCAAATCCTGATCGCTGTGGTATCGTATTCTTCATAATAGGTTGGAAGAAGAATCTTCTTGTTCACGAATACAGCATTGCTATAGGTTTCGTACCACCCTCCGGAATTTGGGTATCCTCCACCCAATTGTGGGGGGCTAGGGATTCTCACAATGTCAAACGGTGTTCCCCATTTTGTAGTGTAATTCGAGAGGACGTAATCCATGTTGGCATTTATTTGAGGTCCATCGGCGATCCCTTCAGGATACTCAGACACCATGATGGTGCTCTCGTCCAGAAGTTTCATGTGCATGTCGATGTGATGGATGCCATCATAGGGTAGGGTAGGCATTTTTATAAGTGTATGAACCCCCATAAAGTCTTCTAAAATCCCCTCGATTTCTTCGGTGGTATGGTTTGGATAACTGGTCCACCACGTACTTCCACCTTGATTTTCATCCAGCACGAGCTCCGATTCAAAAGCGGTTCCAAATCCGTCACTCATCCAATTTCCTCCCGTATTCATGAGGTTATATGGCTCGGCTGACGTGCTGTAGAGCTCCAGACCGAGATAGTCGGCCAATACATCGGGAATGAGGTCGTCATCAGGTCGGGGACGGTTGTACAACCAGTCGACCAAGACTCTGTCGTCATTCCATGACCCATACACCGTATTTGCACCATAGTCTCTTATCCAGATGGAGTTTAAATCAGCTTCGACAATTTCGACATTGTCCAAACTCAGCGCACCTCCACAAGATCCACCTGTAATATAATTGGAAGTTGAGTTGGGATTTTCTGTAAATACGACGACTCTGCATTCTGAGACAGATGCCGCCACGATTTGCTTAAGGATACATGGGAAGCCTTCCCACGCAATCGTCAAGACTTCTATTTCCTCCCATTCTGCGGCCGTTCTTAATTCAGAAAATGGTGGAGGAGTTTCGATCCCCCGGCTAGCAATCGGTTGAGATATGCCATTGTTTTCTAGATATTCTCTTTCATTGGCTCTCACTTCATTTGCCCAAACAGATTTTTCAGTTTGTTGCGCAAACGATTTGGTTGAACAAAGAATCACCATCAACAGAAAGGTACTTATTCGAATGAATGAAAGGCGTAATCGCATATTTTACAAATGAGGTTCAACAATACAGGAGGTGTAAAGTTAGTTCAAGATCTCACCAAGTAATTTCGGGTTGAGGGTGTGTGTGCCTTCAGGTTCGTGACGATTGATATGTAAACCAAACTGATTCAGTATGTTGACATCAACTTTAAATGCGTCTTGGGTATAATATTCGTCATTTTTCGGACGTATAATATGGATTTTCTTTAAACGATCACCCAAATTTGGAGGTGAGGTAACCCATTCCGGAGGGAGCTGTCCCGAAGTAAATATTAAGGTGTCGATCTTCGCACCATGGGCGATCCACCTTGCTGCAGTTGCCACACCTTGTGAAAATCCGATTAAAGTGATGGGAGTCGTTTCGAGTATTTCTAAGGATTTCAACCAAAACGTCAGATATGCGATTTGGTCGGTGATTTCTTGTTGCCTGTTGTCGCGGGTCATCCAAGATGCTCCGACCCTTCCATTTGTCCCACGAATGTAAAATTTACTCAGTCCTTCAGGTGCGCAAATACATCTCCCTGGGGCTTCTAAAGATTGCAAGGAATTAAGCATGTAAGAGGGATGTTGTCCATAGCCGTGGAGAACAACAATGATTTCGTTGCTGGTCTGCGGAGATTCTCCGATGTGAAACCATCTTGCAGAACGCGTCACCTCAAGGGTGTGTGACTTGACATTTTCAGGGAGCGGGTACTTTAGTTTAGGGTCCAATTTCGTTTTGAATATGTGATTTGTTTCAGAAAGTGATTTCCAAAGTTGTCGTCCCAAACGCGACACAGAAGATAGAATCCGAAATCGCAAGATCCTCTTCTCCCGATTGATCTAGATGTTGATATGGCATCCATTCATTCCCAGGGAGCGTACAGTTAAAAAGGGTGTCAGTGAACGGACCTTCAAAAACCATCCATTCTGTTCCGCACGTCGTATACTGATTGAAATCCTCAGTAAACCTAAATCGAAACTTGTCCAGTTCAGCTGAAGGCGCTTGGTTGACAATGTGAACACTTAATTCTGCTCTTGGCACGGCCTCTACATCTATGTGGACAGGGATGTCCGGTGAGAAATCATCAGGATTAATATCTTGTGAAATGCCAAACCAACCTTCTTCATTGACCCCCAGTCGATATTCTAACGCGGTTTTTCTGGGAAACGAAATGGTAAAAAACCCTGCTTTGTCAGTCGTGGTACTTCCGGCAGTCTCAAAAAAACCGTTCAACACACCATTTTCTAGCACTTGTTCTTCTATCTCAACTTCGAAACCTACGCATGGCAATCCCGTCGCTTGTTCCACGACTGTCCCTTCAATGATATACGTGTTTGCACAATCTGTCCTACAGCATCCACTTGCAAGAGTTGCTAAAAGTGCAGTTGCGATGATACAATGTGATTTCACAATATTTCAAGTTTGGCGAATTTCAGAAGGAGCTGTTTTTGGCCAGCTGCTGGAAAGAAAATGGTTGCTTTCACATTGGGTTCTTCCCCCTCAATCTTCACTACTTTTCCTTTGCCAAACTTGGCGTGTTTCACTGTGATTCCTTCTGAAATACTTGGGGTGCCAGAAGGTGTTTTTCTGTCAGTCGACCCATGAGGAACGCCAGCGGATTGAGTTATCTTCTCGTTGGGTGTAGATGTTTGAGATAGATTAATCTTCGTGAGATTACGTCCACCGATACTGGGCTTGACAGCTCTTTTACTCCAGCCGCCAGTTTGACGCTCTTCTTCTGACCCAATATTTCTACTGGAATATCCTGAATTGATAATCCCTGCGGGTTGAATTATATATTGCTCATCTATTTCATCTAAGAAACGGCTCGGATCTCCTTGGTGTAATTGTCCCCACTTAAATCTGGTTGTCGCATACGATAACGTGCAGCTTTCGCAGGCCCTGGTGATTGCAACATAGAAAAGCCGTCGTTCTTCTTCAAGGTCTTCCCTAGAGTCCATAGATCGTTGACTTGGGAACAGGTTTTCTTCCAATCCCACGATATTAACATGCTTGAATTCCAATCCTTTTGCTGCGTGGATTGTCATGAGAGAGACCTTGTTCGTGTCGTCATCATCTTTGTCAGCATCGGTTAACAAGGCGACATCAAGTAAAAAGTCAGAAAGCGTTCGAATCGCATCGGGGTTTTCTGGGTCAGGTTGTTCGCTGAATGCTTGAAGACCGTTGAGGAGTTCCTGTATGTTGTCATATCGCGCGACACCCTCTGGGGTCTTGTCGGTATACAACTGATGTACAATCCCCGATCGTTTGGCGATCTGCAATCCCAAAGCATGTGCGGTTTGGTTTTCCAAATCTGCAGAAAACCCCTTCATCATTTCAGTGAAATCAACGATTTTTGACCATGCGGCTTTTTTAATTGTTTCGGGCTGCTCACCCAGAGTCATCAAATCATACACCCCCATGTCTCTTTCTCCAGCAGCGGAGAACAACCTGTCCAAAGTTGTATTTCCGACCCCTCTGGCTGGGTAATTAATGATCCGTCTTAATGCTTCATCGTCCCTTGGGTTTGCCGTAAGTCGAAAGTATGCAATCAAGTCTTTGATCTCTTTTCTTTGATAGAAACTCTGTCCCCCATAGATCCTGTATGGGATATTGATCTTTCTCAAGCTCTCCTCAAAAGATCTCGACTGGGCGTTCGTTCGATATAGAATGGCAAAGTCCCCATACTCACATTGTGAGATCCCCCTTGTTTCAAAGATGTGGTCTGCGACAAATCTGCCTTCGTTGTTGTCGCTATTTGCCTTGTGAATCTTTATTTTTTCCCCTTCAGAGTTGGCCGTCCAAACCTCTTTCTTTATTTGGTTTTTATTAATCGCAATCACAGAGTTCGCTGCATTGACAATCATCTTCGTGGACCTGTAGTTTTGCTCCAGCTTGTAAGTTGACGTATCTGGATAGTCCTTTTTAAAGTTCAGGATATTCTGAATACTCGCTCCTCTAAACCCATAAATAGACTGTGCATCATCTCCTACCACACAGATGTTTTCATGTGCAGCAGCCAGCTGTTTGATAATCAGATATTGCGCATAATTGGTGTCCTGATACTCGTCTACTAAAATATATTGGAATCGATGCTGATACTTGTGAAGTAGGTCAGGGAAATCTCTTAGCAGGACATTCATTTTGTAGAGCAGATCATCAAAGTCCATCGCACCTGCTCGAAAGCATCTGGTCTCATACGCTTTAAAGACATCTGCGATTCTAGGTTTCCCAGCTTGTTTGTCTTCAGCTTGAATTTCGCTATGGTTCACATAGTGTGCGGCATTGATCAGGTTGTTCTTGGCTCCTGAAATTCTATTTGCAACTGCGGCGACCTTATATACCTTATCGTCAAGACCCAACCCCTTAATAATATCTTTAATTAACGCTCTGCTGTCTTGGCTGTCGTAGATCGTGAAATTATGCGGATAATTAATGCGATCGCTTTCGATTCGAAGAATCCGAGCAAAGATGCTGTGGAATGTTCCCATCATCAAATGTCTTGCTTCATTGTCCCCGACAACCTTGCCAATCCTTTGTTTCATTTCTTTCGCAGCCTTATTTGTAAAGGTCAAGGCCAAAATCGAGAACGGATCGATTCCTTTGCTCATAAGGTTAGCAATTCGGTAGGTAAGCACTCTTGTCTTGCCACTTCCTGCACCAGCTATTACCATCATCGGCCCTCGTAAGTGCTCAGCAGCTGCTTTTTGGGGCTCATTCAAATCGTTTAGAAATTTCACAGTGCGAAGTTAAGTATTGTACTATTCAGGAGGAAGTGAAGTGCCCTTTATCATTTTCACGTAAAAACTGCTCCGATGTTGTTGGATTTAATAGAAAATGTTATACTTTTGCGTCCCCATTAAAAATTGGGAAAGTCTTTTTTATGCACATTTCATAACGCTAACCGCGACGATGCCTACAATACAGCAGCTAATACGCAAGGGCCGGTACACTAAGCCGGTAACAAGTAAGTCCGCAGCCTTGGACTCATGTCCGCAACGTCGTGGCGTTTGTGTTCGTGTTTATACAACAACACCTAAGAAGCCTAACTCAGCAATGAGGAAAGTCGCTCGTGTCCGCTTAACCAACGGAAACGAAGTGAACGCATATATAGGTGGTGAAGGCCACAATCTACAAGAACACAGCATTGTGTTGGTTCGTGGAGGACGTGTGAAAGATTTGCCAGGTGTTCGTTACCACATTGTTCGTGGTGCACTCGATACAGCTGGTGTAGATGGGCGTACTCAGAGTCGTTCTAAGTACGGAGCAAAAAGACCTAAGAAGAAGTAACAAACTGAACTATGAGAAGGAAAGTAGCCAAAAAGCACCGCGTCCTCCCGGATCCAAAATTCGGAGATGTTCAAGTAACTGTTTTCGTCAACAGTTTAATGAAGGACGGAAAGAAGAGTACTGCGTTTAAGATTTTCTATAGCGCGATTGATCAAGTTGCTGAAAAGTCTGGTGAAGACGGTATAGAGCTTTTTAAGAAAGCACTAGAAAACGTAACACCAGGAGTAGAGGTAAGAAGCCGACGTGTCGGTGGAGCAACTTTCCAGATCCCTACACCTATACGTGATGGTCGTAAGAACAGTCTTGCGATGAACTGGCTTATAAGTTTTGCGCGTAAACGCAACGAAAAGTCTATGGCTCATCGTTTGGCAGCAGAGATTATCGCAGCAGCAAAAGAAGAGGGAGCTACTTTCAAAAAGAAAGAAGACACCCACCGTATGGCTGAGGCAAACAAAGCATTCGCTCACTTCCGTTTCTAAGATTATGGCAAAGAGAGACCTCAACCTAACAAGGAACATCGGCATTATGGCCCACGTAGATGCCGGTAAAACGACATGTACGGAGCGCATCCTGTACTACACTGGAATTTCACATAAGATTGGTGAGGTTCACGACGGTGCAGCTACAATGGATTGGATGGAGCAAGAGCAAGAGCGCGGAATTACAATTACTTCTGCTGCAACGACATGTTTTTGGGAATTTAATGATCTTGAGCATAGAATAAATATTATTGACACCCCTGGTCACGTTGATTTCACTGTTGAGGTTGAACGTTCATTAAGGGTATTGGACGGAGCTGTTGGTCTTTTTTGTGCAGTTTCAGGAGTGGAGCCGCAATCAGAGACAAACTGGTCTTTGGCTGACAAATACAATGTTCCACGTATTGGATTCGTCAACAAGATGGACCGTTCTGGAGCTGACTTCTTCAATGTAGTCAATATGATTCGTGAGATGCTTGGCGCAAATCCAGTACCTCTTCAAGTTCCTATTGGCGCAGAAGAAACATTCCGTGGTGTTGTTGACTTGGTTCAAAACAAAGCTTTTGTTTGGAACGAGGAGGACATGGGAATGACTTGGGATGAGATTGCTATTCCTGAAGATCTTATTGAGACCGTTACTGAATGGCGTGAAAAACTGATCGAATCAGTAGCTGAGCAGGACGATACGCTTATGGAAAAATACTTTGAGGATCCAGACAGCTTAACGCAAGAAGAAATTCACGCTGCGATTCGTAAAGCAACCATTTCAATGGATATTACCCCTATCATGTGTGGGTCTGCTTTTAAGAATAAAGGAGTACAAACAATGCTTGACGGAGTCATGAGATACCTTCCATCACCTTATGATGTCGGGTCTATCATCGGTCATGATCCAGAAGATGAGGAGATTGAGGTAAAGCGTTTGCCGGATCCAGAAGAGCCGTTCGCAGGTTTGGCATTTAAAATTGCAACGGATCCTTTCGTAGGTCGTCTGTGTTTTGTTCGTGCCTACTCAGGTACGCTTCCCGCGGGATCTTACGTGAAGAACACGCGTTCTGATAAGAAGGAACGTATTTCACGTATCTTCCAAATGCACTCAAACAAACAGAATCCGATTGACAAATTAGAGGCTGGTGACATTGGTGCTGTAGTTGGTTTTAAGGATATCCGTACGGGTGATACATTATGTGCACAAGAGGCACCTATTGTACTAGAGTCGATGTCATTCCCTGACCCAGTGATTGGAATTTCTATTGAACCTAAGTCGCAAGTTGATCTTGATAAATTGTCAAATGGTCTTGCGAAATTATCTGAAGAGGATCCTACGTTTACTGTAAAGAGTGACGATGAAAGCGGCCAAACAATTATTTCTGGTATGGGTGAGCTTCACCTCGAGGTTCTCATTGATCGTCTACGTCGTGAGTTCCACGTTGAGTGTAATGAGGGTCAGCCCCGTGTTGCATATAAAGAGGCAATCTTTTCGGAGATTCAGCACCGCGAGGTTTACAAGAAACAATCCGGTGGTCGTGGTAAATTCGCTGATATCAGTGTAAAAGTCGGACCTGCTACCGATCCTTCAAAAGATGGATTAGAATTTAAAAGTTCTGTCAAGGGCGGAAACGTACCTAGAGAATTTATTCCAGCAGTAGAGAAAGGTTTCAAAACGGCCATGGTAAATGGTGTTTTGGCAGGATTCCCTATGGACAGTTTAAGAGTTGAGTTGATGGACGGAAGTTTCCACCCTGTTGACTCAGATGCAATTTCGTTTGAGCAAGCTGCCAAGTTTGCTTACCGTAATGCGATCAAACAATGTACACCAAAGATTCTTGAGCCTATGATGTCTCTTGAGGTAGTTACACCTGAAGAAAACATGGGTGATTGTATTGGTGACCTGAACAAACGTCGTGCGATTATAGAAGGTACTGATGAACGTTCTGGTAAGACTGTGATTAACGCAAAAGTCCCTCTCTCAGAGATGTTCGGATACGTTACAGACCTTCGAACTTTAACTTCAGGTCGTGCTACATCTAGTATGTCTTTCAGCAATTATGCTGAGGCTCCTAGAAATGTTCAAGAGAGAGTTATAGAAGAAGCCCAAGGTTAATATAGAGGAACGTCATGACACAAAAAATTCGCATAAAACTTAAGTCGTTCGACCACAATTTGGTTGACAAATCGGCTGAGAAAATAGTTAAAACTGTAAAATCTACAGGTGCTGTAATTAGCGGACCCATTCCTCTACCTACTCACAAAAGAATATTTACTGTTTTACGATCGCCTCACGTAAATAAAAAGGCCCGTGAACAGTTTGAGCTTAGCAATTACAAACGTCTTATCGACATATACAGTTCTTCATCGAAGACAGTAGATGCGCTCATGCGTTTGGAGTTACCAAGTGGAGTTGAAGTTGAAATTAAAGTATGACAATAGGCGTTCTGTCTATTTAAAAAACAAACGAAAATGCCTGGATTAATAGGGAAAAAAGTAGGAATGACCAGCATCTACGGTGCCTCTGGGAAGAATATCCCATGCACGGTGTTAGAAGTAGGTCCTTGCGTAGTTACGCAAGTACGTACCCTCGAGAAGGATGGCTATACAGCCGTCCAACTCGGTTTTGGTGAGCGCACTGAAAAGAGCACATCAAAAGCAATGCAAGGTCACTTTAAGCGCGCTGGTGTATCACCGAAGCGTAGCTTGGTAGAATTTAAAAGCTTTACGAATGATCTCCAATTGGGTGATACAGTAAAGGTTGAGGATGTATTTAATGAAGGAGAGTACGTAAGTGTGATAGGTACTTCAAAAGGAAAAGGTTTCCAAGGAGTTGTTAAACGTCACGGTTTCGCGGGTGTAGGTCAAGCTACTCACGGTCAACATAACCGTTTACGTGCTCCTGGTTCTATTGGTGCTGCTTCATATCCAGCTCGCGTATTCAAAGGAATGCGTATGGCTGGTCAAATGGGAAATGCACGAGTCACTATGGAGAATTTAGAAGTTCTGAAGGTGATGCCAGAAGAAGGTGTCCTTGTTGTGAAAGGCGCAGTTCCTGGACACAAAGGGGCTACTGTTGTAATCCGTAAGCCACAAGCATCATGAAAATTGACGTATACACAAGCAAAGGCGCTAAGTCTAAGAAAAGTGCTGAGCTTAACGATTCTGTTTTCGGAATCGAGCCAAACGATCATGCCATATACTTGGATGTGAAACGCTACCATGCTGGTCAAAGGCAGGGTACACACGATACTTTGCATCGTGGTGTTGTTTCAGGATCTACGCGCAAGATTAAGAAACAAAAAGGAACAGGAACAGCTCGTGCTGGTTCTATCAAGAACCCATTGTTCCGCGGTGGAGGTAATACTTTCGGTCCTGAACCAAGAGATTACACGATTCACCTTAATTCTAAGTTGAAGAAGCTAGCACGTCGCAGTGCGCTTAGTTACAAAGCGAAGGACGATGGCATTATGGTTGTTGACAGCATCAAGCTGAATGCTCCTAAGACCAAAGACTTTTTATCTGTAATGATCAATCTAAAGCTTGATGACAAGAAGACGTTAACCGTTCTTCCTTCTCAAGATGATAACGTTTACCGTAGTTGCCGCAATCTGCCAAAGCATCGCGTGATGCTCGCATCAGATTTGAGCACTTACGATATTATGAACTGCACGAACCTTTTGTTCGTCGATAATGCCCACGAGGTTCTCGAGGGATTGCTAAAGTGATATCTGCTATGAAAGAAATCCTAATCAAGCCCCTCATAACTGAGAAAATGTCTGCCGATACTGAGCGGACAAATAGCTACGGCTTCGTAGTTTCTCTCGGTTCAAATAAGATCGAGATTAAAAAAGCGATCGAAAAAGAGTACAACGTTACTGTTACGAAAGTCCGCACACTTCGTGTAGATGGCAAAGCAAAGCAACGTTTCACTAAAACCGGTGTAGTTAAAGGCCGCACCAATGCTTACAAAAAAGCATTGGTAAGCATTGCTGAAGGCGAGAACATCGATTTCTACGACAACATTTAATATGGCACTCCGTAAATTCAATCCCATAACGCCAGGTATGCGTCATCGAGTTCTCACAAATTTTGCTGAGCTCACGACTGACACACCACATAAGCCGTTACTTGAAGCAATCAAGAAATCTGGTGGTCGTAATGATACTGGTAAGATGACTATGCGTTACCGTGGAGGTGGTCATAAGCGTCGTTACAGAGTTATTGACTTTAAGCGTAACAAGCATATGGAAGCTACTGTCTTAACAGTAGAATACGATCCAAACCGCACGAGTCGCATCTGTCTTGTTGAATATACAGATGGTGAAAAGAGATATATCATTGCTCCTGCAGGTTTAACTCCAGGAATGAAGATTAATTCGGGAAAAGAAGCATTGCCTAAAGTAGGTCATGCGATGTATCTCTCGGATATTCCACTCGGTACAATCATTCACAACATTGAATTACACCCTGGAAAAGGAGCTTGTATTTCTCGTAGTGCTGGATCTTACGCTCAACTTGCAGCGCGTGATGGTAAATTTGCCATCATCAAGCTTCCGAGTGGTGAAACCAGAATGATAAAAATCACTTGTTTGGCTGTGATAGGTTCCGTTGGGAATTCTGAACACAATCTTCAGGTAAGTGGTAAAGCTGGTCGTTCACGTTGGTTAGGTCGTCGTCCAAGAGTACGTGGTGTAGTCATGAACCCAGTAGATCACCCTATGGGTGGTGGTGAAGGAAAATCATCAGGTGGACATCCTCGTTCACGTAATGGAATTCCTGCAAAAGGTTACAAGACTCGTAACAAGCGTAAGAAGTCGTCTAAGTATATCATTGAAGGTAGGAAGAAATAACAAATGGCACGTTCACTAAAAAAACCCCCATTCGTCCACTACAAGCTAGTTCAACGCGTTGAAACTATGCAAAGTGCTGGAAAGAAGTCAGTAATAAAGACATGGTCTCGTGCCAGTACAATTACGCCTGACTTTGTAGGTCTAACGATTGCCGTTCACAACGGAAGACAGTTTATTCCTGTATTTGTTACAGAGAATATGGTAGGTCACAAATTAGGAGAATTTTCTCCGACACGCTCGTTTCGTGGTCACGCGGATAAAAAGGACAAGAAGCGCTAGTCGCTTGCCAACTAAGGAACTATGGGAGCTAGAAAAAGAATAAAAGCAGAGGAACGCAAAGAAGCAATGAAAAGCATTGCTATTGCGAAACTCAACAACTGCCCAACCTCGCCTCGTAAGATGCGTTTGGTTGCTGATACCGTTCGCGGAAAGGATGTATTTGAAGCATTAAATATCTTACGCTTTTCGGCACAAGACGCTTCAGGTCGTATTGAAAAACTACTCAGATCAGCGATTGCGAACTGGGAAGCAAAAAACGCAGGAGCACGTCCAGAAGATTCGGGTCTTACTATCCGTGAAATCTTTGTAGATAGTGCAAGAATGCTCAAACGTATTCAGCCAGCACCTCAAGGAAGAGCTCACCGTATCAGGAAGCGCTCGAACCATGTAACCATTATAGTAGATAGCGTAAAGAATTAATATGGGACAGAAAACACATCCAATAGGGAATCGCCTCGGAATTATTCGGGGATGGGATTCTAACTGGTACGGAGGAAACGACTATGCATCTAAACTTGTAGAAGACGTAAAGATCCGCGAGTACCTATCTGCACGTTTGCGTAAAGCGAGTGTTGCCAATATCATTATTGAGCGTACGCTTAAGCTTGTCACTGTTACCATCAAATCCGCTCGTCCTGGTGTGATTATTGGAAAAGGTGGGTCAGAGGTTGATAAGCTACGTGAGGAACTTAAAAAGCTTACGGGCAAAGATGTTCAGATCAACATTTTTGAAATTAAGCGTCCTGAATTAGATGCGCGTCTTGTCGCAGATAGTGTGGCCCGTCAAATCGAGGCTAGAATCAATCACAGACGTGCCATAAAAATGTCTATCCAAAGCACAATGCGAATTGGTGCTGAGGGAATTAAAATAAATATTGCCGGTCGTATCAACGGAGCAGAGATTGCTCGTTCTGAGGCATACAAAGAAGGTCGTATTCCACTTCATACTTTCCGTGCAGATATTGATTATGCGCATGTTGAAGCACATACAACATATGGTGTTCTAGGAATTAAGTGTTGGATTTGTCGTGGAGAGATTTACGGTAAGCCAGATTTATCTCCGCTTCCTCCTCAAAAGAAGGAACGTGGAGGAGATCGTCGCGGTGGTGGTGGAGATCGTCGCGGTGGCGGTGGTGGTGGTGATCGTCGAGGTGGCGGTGGTGGTGGAAGTCGTAATAACCAACGTAGATAAAGCTGAGAGATTATGTTACAGCCAAAAAGAACGAAATTTCGTAAAATGCAAAAGGGTCGCATCCGTGGCCTAGCCTACCGTGGCAGTACTGTCGCGTATGGTTCATTCGGAATTAAAACGATGGATGAAGGTTTCATTACCTCTCGTCAAATTGAAGCAGCGCGTATTGCGATTACCCGTCACATGAAACGTGAAGGTCAAGTTTGGATTAGAATCTTTCCAGACAAGCCGATGACGTCTAAGCCTGCAGAGGTTCGTATGGGTAAGGGTAAAGGAGCTCCATCTCATTGGGTTGCACCTGTCCGTCCTGGTCGAATCATGTTTGAAGTTGATGGTGTTGATCTTGACACTGCAAAAGAAGCGTTGCGTTTGGGAGCTCAAAAGCTACCTGTACGTTGCAAATTAGTAACTCGTCCTGATCTAGCTGGAAAATGATTGAAATGAACGAAATACGTCAGATGTCTGATAAAGACTTGACAGAACGCATTGTTGTTGAGCGTGAATCATATAAGAAATTACGATTCAACCACACTATTTCGGGGTTAGAAACACCGACTATTTTAAAAATTAAGAAGCGTGATATCGCGCGTCTTTTAACGGAGAATACCTTGCGATCAAAAGCAAGCTCTACCTCAACGAACGATTGATTATGAGTACAGAAACAATAACAACACGTAACCTTCGCAAGGAACGTATCGGCATTGTAACATCGAACAAGATGGACAAGTCTATCGTTGTGGCTGTCGAGCGTAAAGAGAAGCATCCGTTCTACGGAAAGTTTGTAACGAAGACCTCAAAATTTGTTGCTCATGATGAGGAACGAACTTGTAACATCGGTGATACGGTACGTATTATGGAAACGCGTCCTATCAGTAAACGTAAATGCTGGAGATTGATAGAGGTAATTGAACGTGTTAAGTAATTTATAACTACTAGGAACTATGATACAACAGGAATCCAGAATGAAAGTGGCAGATAACAGCGGTGCTCGTGAAGTACTCTGTATTCGTGTCTTGGGTGGTACAAAGAGACGCTATGCTTCTCTTGGCGATAAAGTAGTTGTAACAGTAAAGAGTGCTACTCCTAATGGAAACGTTAAGAAAGGTACTGTAGCAAAAGCTGTTGTAGTTCGCACTCGCAAAGAAGTACGTCGTAAGGATGGATCATATATCAGATTTGATGACAATGCTGTTGTTCTCTTAACTGAAAATGGAGAATTAATGGGATCAAGAATATTTGGTCCTGTTGCTCGTGAATTACGTGACAAGGACTTTATGAAAATTATCTCATTGGCACCAGAAGTGCTTTAATGACGACTTAGGAAAAATGGAAAAGCGACTAAAAATAAAATCAGGAGATACAGTAAAGGTCATTTCAGGTGGAAGCCGAGGAAAGAAAGGATCTGTTGTCTCTGTTGATCGCAGGAAAGACCGTGTAGTGATTGAAGGTGTAAACATCATCACTAAACACGTCAAACCTAGTGCGTCAAACCCTCAGGGTGGCGTTGTGAAAGTTGAAGCTGGTATTCACATTTCAAATGTGATGGTGGTTGATGCTTCCGGAAATATTACACGTGTAGGACGTCGTCGCAATGACGCTGGCAAACTTACTCGTTATTCTAAAAAATCTAATGAAGATCTGAAGTAATGACATACGTACCTAGACTTCAAACCCAGTATAACGAGGAAATTGCTCCTGCTTTAATTAAGCAGTTTGAGTATAGTTCTGTTATGCAAGTTCCAAAAATCTTTAAGATTTGTCTCAACCAAGGTGTTGGGCAAGCTGTCGGAGATCGCAAGATGGTGGACACTGCTATTGTTGAAATGTCTGACATTGCTGGCCAAAAGGCTGTCAAGACAATGTCAACAAAAGACGTTTCTAATTTTAAGTTGCGTCAAGGCATGCCTATTGGATGTCGTGTGACGCTTCGTAGAAGCAACATGTATGATTTTTTAGATCGTCTTATTGCAATAAGCTTACCTCGTACACGTGATTTTCAAGGTATCAAATCAAGAGGATTTGATGGCCGTGGTAATTTCACGTTTGGTATCAAAGAACAACTCGTCTTTCCTGAAATAGATATTGACAATGTCAAGAATATTAATGGAATGGACATCACTATAGTAACAACAGCAAACACTGATGAAGAGGCAAAAGCCTTGTTGACAGAGTTTGGTTTCCCTTTCCAAAAGAACTAGTTATGGCGAAAGAAAGCATGAAAGCGCGAGAGCGCAAGCGCGCCAAGATGGTCGCTAAATACGCTGCAAAGCGTAAAGCCTTGAAAGAGGCTGGAGATTGGGAAGGCTTCCAAAAGCTTCCACCTAACTCTGCAGCTGTGCGTATGCACAATCGTTGTCAGATCACAGGACGTCCTCGTGGCTATATGCGTCAATTTGGCGTGTCTCGTGTTCTATTTCGCAAATTGGCCCTTTCGGGTCGCATCCCTGGAGTCAAGAAAGCCAGCTGGTAAGCTGCTCTCTGATCACCATAAAAGAAAACTGATATGCACAGCGATCCTATATCCGACCTATTAACTCGCATTCGCAATGCGCAGATGGCACAACACAAAGTGGTTAATATCCCTTCTTCTAATTTAAAGAAGGAGGTTACAAAAATCCTCTTTGATCAAGGTTTCATACTCAACTACAAATTCGTTGAAGAGAAGCCACAGGGTACCATTAAAATTGCGCTTCGTTACGATGATAAAACCCGTCGTCCTGCAATAACTGAGGTGAAACGTTTCTCTAAGCCTGGTCTTCGTAAGTACGGAAGTGCTTCTGACTTGCCTAGAGTTTTAAACGGCCTTGGAATTAGCATCATCTCTACAAATAAAGGGTTGATGACTGACAAAGAGGCGCGTCGTTTAAACATCGGCGGTGAAATTCTATGTACTGTTTACTGATAATTCAAGAGAAAAAATGTCACGAATAGGAAAATCCCCGATTAGTATACCTGAAGGTGTTACTGTAACCATAGATAATTCTAAGGTTACCGTTAAAGGATCTAAAGGCGAACTTGTACAGTCAATTGATGATTCAGTAAGTATTAGTGTTGAGGACAATGTAATTACCCTTAGCAGATCTTCTGAAGACAAAGGCATCAGGTCTAAGCATGGTTTGTACCGCGCTCTTATATTTAATATGATTGAGGGAGTCACTCAAGGTTATACAAAAGAACTTGAACTTTACGGAGTAGGTTTCCGTGCATCTTCAGAAGGGCAAAAACTAACGCTAAGTATAGGGTTCAGTCACGCCATTGTGATGCAACTTCCTGCTGAAGTAAAGCTTGAAGCTGCTACAAAAAAAGGTCAACCACCATATGTTAAGTTGGAGTCTCACGACAAACAACTTATCGGAACGGTAGCCGCAAAAATTCGCTCATTGCGTAAGCCAGAGCCTTATAAGGGCAAAGGAATTCGTTATAAAGGTGAAATAGTTCGTCGTAAGGCTGGTAAGACGGCTGCTAAATAATTGAAGTTATGTCTAAGAAAAAAGTATTAGCTCGTCTAAAAATAAAGCGCCGCGTCCGCGGTAAGTTGTCCGGAACATCTGATCGTCCAAGACTTTCTGTATTCCGAAGCAACAAGCAGATATATGCCCAAATTATTGACGACTCAAATGGTCGTACGTTAGCTTCGGCATCTTCCCTAACAAAAGAGGGAAAAAATAGTCAACCTAAACTAGAGCAAGCCTCTACAGTGGGTGCCATGATTGCCGAGCAGGCAAAAAGTGCAGGTGTGAGCAATGTTGTGTTTGATCGCAATGGCTACCTGTTTCATGGACGTGTTAAACAATTAGCGAATGCTGCCCGTGAGGGGGGTCTTAAATTCTGATAATTATGAATCAAGGACAAGGACAAGATAAACGCAATCAACGCCCAGGTGGACGTCGTGAACAACAGAGTCGCACAGGCGATCCTGATTTGAAGGAACGTTTGGTCGGGATCAACCGTGTAGCAAAAACTACAAAGGGTGGTCGTACTTTCAGTTTCAGTGCTATCGTTGTAGTAGGTGACGAGAAAGGAAAGATCGGACACGGACTTGGTAAGAGTCGTGAAGTTGCTACAGCAATCCAAAAAGGTATTGATACAGGCAAGAAGGATATGATTACGGTTCCCGTGATTAACGGTACAATCCCTCACCGTCAAGAAGCAAAATTTGCTGGAGCTCATGTACTCATCCGTCCAGCCTCTGCTGGTACTGGTGTTATTGCAGGAGGAGCGATGAGAGCTGTTCTTGAAAGTGCAGGTATTACAGATGTACTCGCAAAATCGTTGGGATCTTCAAATCCGACAAACGTTGTGAAGGCAACATTTAATGCATTAAGTATGCTTCGCGATGCGAAGACTATTGCAAACGCTCGCGGAATTTCCGTGAACAAAGTATTCCAAGGCTGAACTGAAGTATTATGAGTAAAGTAATAATTACACAAGTCCGTAGTGCAATCAACCGCACGAAACGTCAAAAAGACACGATCGTCGCTTTGGGGATAAAAAAACTGAACAATCCTGTCGAGCATGAGGCAACACCTCAAATACTCGGTATGATTCGTAAAGTGAATCATCTCGTTAAAGTCGAAACTAAATAACCATAACCAGCATCAAAATGAATCTAAGCAATCTAAAACCTGCATCAGGATCTATTAAAAAGCGCAAGCGAGTTGGACGCGGAGAAGGATCTGGCCATGGTGGCACCTCTACTCGCGGACATAAAGGAGCTAAATCTCGCTCTGGGTATTCTTCAAAAATCGGTTTTGAAGGTGGTCAAATGCCACTGCAACGTCGTGTTCCTAAGTTTGGCTTCGTGAGCCCTAACAGAGTTGAGTACAAAGGCATCAACCTTGACACTCTTCAAGAATTGTCTGAGAAGATAGGCAAGACGAATCTTGTTCCTCAGGATTTAATCGACAATGGATTGGCTGGAAAGCATGATCTGATTAAAATTCTTGGTCGTGGAGCAATTTCATCAAAAATTGATGTGACTGCACATCAGTATTCAAAATCTGCAACATCAGCTATTGAGGCTGTGGGCGGAACGATGGTAACCATTGATAGATTAGCGAAATGAGATTCTTCTCTAAAATAGCCGATATATGGCGCCACGAGGAGCTAAGAAATAAGATAGGTATTACACTTGGTCTTATTCTAGTATACAGAATTGGTTCGTTTATCGTCCTACCTGGGGTTAACCCTGATGCGTTAGCTGATCAGTCTGAAGGTTTGGGCGGTCTGCTTTCATTATTCACGGGTGGAGCTTTTTCTAGGGCTTCAATTTTTGCTCTTGGTATCATGCCATACATTTCGGCATCGATTATCATTCAGCTTATGAGTATTGCTGTTCCAGCTGTACAGAAGATGCAACAAGAGGGTGAGAGTGGAAGAAAGAAAATCACACAGTATACCCGATTTTTAACAATTGCAATTGCATTGGTTCAAGCTCCTGGATACCTCGCATCAACTGTCGTTTCTGCAGTAGCTGTGCCAGACACTTTGTGGTGGTTCTCTTCAGTCGTGATCATTGTAAGTAGTACACTTGTAATCATGTGGCTGGGCGAAAGGATTACTGACAAAGGTGTCGGAAATGGTATCTCTCTTCTTATTATGATTGGTATTATAGCCACATTCCCTCAGTCTCTGATTCAAGAGTTTATGCACCCGGATTCGACTGTATACTTCTTCTTGGTAGAAATCGCTTTCTTCCTTGTTGTCATTGGAGCAAGTGTTGCTTTGGTTCAGGGAATCCGTAAGGTTCCTGTTCAAATGGCCAAACTTCAGCAAGCTGACAGTCAAATGCCAACGGGTTCAGGAGCACGTAGTTTCATACCCCTTAAAGTCAATTCATCAGGAGTAATGCCAATCATTTTTGCTCAGGCAATCATGTTTGTCCCTCTTTATTTGACTCAAGCTGAATCGTTTCAAAACAATGCGTTTCTGCAGAGTCTCAGCGATTTTAATGGTGTAGGGTACAATGTCTTGTTCTTTTGCATGATTGTAGCGTTTACATATTTCTATACAGCCATTACGGTGAATCCAAATCAAATGGCGGATGACTTGAAACGCCAAAACAGTTTTGTTCCTGGTATTAAACCCGGACGTGCTACTGCGGAATTCTTAGACAGTGTTTTATCTAAGATCACACTTCCTGGTGCTTTATTCTTAGGCTTAATTGCAATCCTTCCAGCGATTGTATTCAGTTTAGGGTTAACACAATCACAACCTTTTTCTATATTCTTTGGCGGAACATCGCTATTGATTATGGTTGGAGTTATACTTGACACTCTTCAGCAAGTTGAAAGCTATTTGCTTTCTCGTCATTATGATGGCTTGATGAAGTCTGGAAATATGCGTAACCGCTCACAGTCACCTGTGGGAGGGTTAGGCGGATAATACGTTATGGGTTTAGGCAGACGAATCCGTGTTAAAACGGAAGAAGAAGTCGAGCTCATGCGTGAGAGTTCATTGCTTGTTGGGAGGACTTTAGCAGAAGTAGCTGTACTGGTTAAGCCAGGAGTTACAACGCTTCAGCTAGATGCCGTTGCCGAGGAATTTATCCGAGACAATGGTGCCGTGCCAGGGTTTAAAGGATATGGGGGTTTCCCCAATACTCTTTGTACCTCGGTAAATAGTGCTGTAGTTCATGGAATACCAAATGATTCTCCATTAGAAGATGGAGATGTGGTTTCTATAGACTGCGGAACGCTGAAAAATGAGTTTTATGGAGATAGCGCTTACACCTTTGAGGTGGGAGAGGTAAATCCGGAAATTCAGAAACTGTTAAGGGTCACAAAGGAATGCCTTGCTTTGGCCATTGAACAAGCGGTCGTAGGTAAGCGCATTGGCGATATAGGAGCTGCTTGTCAAAAGCACGCTGAATCATTTGGATTTGGAGTGGTAAGAGAATTGGTTGGACATGGATTGGGGCGAGAGCTTCATGAAGCACCAGAAGTTCCTAATTATGGCCGCCGTGGAAACGGGCCACGTTTGGTAGATGGCATGGTGCTAGCTATTGAACCGATGATCAACCTTGGAGGACGTGAAATTCGAACTCATGAGGATGGTTGGACGATTGTGACACTTGACAATATGGTCAGTGCCCATTTTGAACATGATATTGTTGTTCGAAAGGGTCAGGCCGATATCCTCTCAAGTTTTTTGGAAATAGAAAGAGTTATTAATAAAACGAAATAGATCTAAATAAATAGAAGTTAATTTATGGCGAAACAACCATCGATCACACAAGACGGAACTATTCTTGAAGCATTGTCAAACGCAATGTTCAGAGTAGAATTAGAGAACGGCCATGTTATCACGGCTCATATCTCGGGCAAGATGAGGATGTATTACATCAAAATCTTACCTAGTGACCGTGTGAAAGTTGATATGTCACCATATGATTTATCTAAAGGTCGCATTACGTTTCGATATAAAAAGTAAATAAAGTCATCCCAATGAAAACAAGAGCATCCATAAAGAAACGAACGGTCGATTGCAAAATTGTCCGTCGTAAAGGACGACTATTCGTTATTAACAAGAAGAATCCTAAAATGAAGCAACGTCAGGGTTAATCCTGATTTTGCAAATATAAAATACTCATGGCACGTATAGCTGGTGTAGACATCCCTCGTAACAAACGAGGCGCAATTTCCCTAACGTATATCTACGGCGTAGGTCGTAGTCGTGCGGTTAAAATTTTAACTCAAGCGGGAGTTGACTCAAATAAGAAAGTAGAAGAATGGAACGACGAAGAAGTTGGTGAAATTCGAACTATTATAAGTTCTACCTTCAAAGTTGAAGGTGAGCTTAGAACTGAAACACAGTCTGACATTAAACGTTTGATGGACATCGGTTGTTACCGAGGTATTCGTCATCGTAACGGTCTGCCTTTGCGCGGTCAACGCACAAAGAATAATTCTCGTACTCGAAAGGGTCGTAGAAAGACTGTTGCAAACAAGAAGCAATAAATAGAGTTTATATAAATTAATTTTGTCCTTCGGGACTGATCACCTTAAATAAAACATTATGGCAAAAAGCGCCAAAAAGAAGAAAAGTGTAAAAGTCGACTCCGTTGGGGAAGCTCATATACATTCTTCATTTAACAACATCATCATCTCCCTGACAAATACGACAGGACAGGTGATCTCTTGGTCAAGTGCCGGGAAAATGGGTTTTCGTGGATCTAAAAAGAACACTCCATATGCTGCTCAATGTGCTGCAGAAGATTGCGGCAAAGAAGCTATGGAATACGGTCTTAAGAAGATTCGTGTATTTGTAAAAGGCCCTGGCTCTGGACGTGAAAGCGCCATGAGAACTCTTCATAATATGGGTATTCAAGTTACTGAGATTATAGATGTCACTCCTCTACCTCATAACGGTTGTCGCCCTCCAAAGCGCCGTCGCGTTTAATTTTTGTCAAACTTAAGAATCTAGATAAATGGCACGTTACCGCGGACCCAAATCAAAAATAGCCCGTCGCTTCAAAGAAGCGATCTTCGGACCAGACAAAGCGCTTGAGCGCCGAACTTATGGACCTGGACAACACGGGAATACTCGTCGTAGAAAGAAAGAGTCAGAGTACTCTACTCAGCTCGCCGAGAAGCAAAAAGCAAAGTATACTTATGGCATTTTAGAGAAGCAATTCTCAAACTTGTTTAAGTCTGCAAGCTCAAAGCAAGGAATTACAGGTGAAATATTACTTCAGATGTGTGAAAACCGTTTGGACAATGTTGTTTTTCGTTTAGGACTTAGTCCTACGCGTCGAGGAGCACGTCAATTGGTATCTCACCGTCACATTACCATAAACGGTACTGTTGTAAATATTCCTTCATGTAGCCTGCGTCCTGGTGACGTAGTTGCTGTAAGAGAGAAGAGTAAGTCATTAGAAATTATTTCTATGTCTCTTGGCTCAAATACTCAAAATCACGATTGGCTTAACTGGGATGCTCAGGCAATGTCTGGGACTGTAGTAAGTGCTCCAACCCGTGATCAGATTCCTGAAAACATCAAGGAATCACTCATCGTAGAATTGTACTCAAAGTAATCCAGAACAGAATTAATATGACCATTCTCGATTTTCAACAACCCGACAAAGTAATCATGTTAGACTCTTCGGAGCATACAGGTCGCTTTGAATTCCGCCCTTTAGAGCCAGGTTTTGGCGTAACAGTAGGAAATGCGCTTCGTCGTATACTCCTTTCTTCGCTCGAAGGCTTTGCAATAACTTCTGTCCGTATCGACGGTGTCGATCACGAATACTCTACAATTAAGGGAGTAATGGAAGATATGACTGAACTTATCTTGAACTTAAAACAAGTTCGATTTAAGCGTCAAATTGAAAACACTGATATGGAGACAGTGACTGTTTCTGTAAAAGGTAAAACATCTCTAACTGCTGGAGATCTAGGTGAATTCACATCTGCTTTCCAGGTGATCAATTCTGATCTGGTTCTATGCAGAATGGAGAAGAACGTTGATCTTAAAATGGAATTAACCATCGGCAAAGGTCGTGGTTATGTTCAAGCGGACGAAAATGTTCGTTCTGAAGCTCCTTTAGGTACGATCTCTATGGACAGTATCTTCACACCAATTCGTAACGTGAAGTATGACATAGAAAACTACCGTGTTGAGCAACGTACGGATTATGAAAAATTGATCCTTGAGCTTGATTGTGATGGTAGTATCACACCGAAGGATGCTTTACAAGAAGCAGCAAAAATATTAATTCATCACTTTATGTTGTTCTCAGATGAGCGTATCACGCTTGAATCTGATGAGCAAGTAGAAGCTGAAGAATTTGATGAGTCAAGTCTACATATGCGCCAACTTCTTAAGACGAAATTGGCTGATATGGACCTAAGTGTTCGTGCTCTTAACTGTTTAAAAGCAGCGGACATCGAAACGTTAGGTGATTTGGTTGCATTTAATAAGAATGACCTTCTCAAGTTCCGTAACTTTGGTAAGAAGTCACTAACTGAGCTTGAAGAGTTGGTCGAAATTAAAAACCTTGCATTCGGTATGGATGTAAGCAAGTACAAACTGGATAAGGAGTAAAGCTATGCGTCACGGTAAGAAATTCAATCATTTAAGTCGTAAATCTGCCCATCGTAAAGCGATGCTCAGTAACATGGCTTGTTCGCTTATTGAACATAAGCGTATCAATACAACTGTAGCTAAGGCCAAGGCTCTTAAGAAATACGTTGAGCCATTGGTGAATCGTTCAAAAGACGATTCAACTCACAGTCGACGTGTCTGTTTTCGCTATTTAGCGAGTAAAGATGCTGTAACGGAGTTGTTCCGTGAAGTGGGCCCTAAAGTTGGTGAAAGAGAAGGTGGATACACTCGGATCATTAGAACGGGGAATCGTATGGGTGACAATGCAGACATGTGTCTCATTGAGCTCGTTGATTTCAACGAGCTATACGGCAACGAAGAGACGAAGAAAAAGACGCGTCGTTCTCGTCGTGGAGGTGCTACTTCTGTAAGTAAGACAGAAGCGCCTGTTGCTGAAGAGGCTCCTGTTGCTGAAGAAGCTCCTGTTGCTGAAGAAGCTCCTGTTGCTGAAGAAG
>CAWVRV010000013.1:0-43442 GCA_963932755.1 uncultured Flavobacteriales bacterium
TTGCAGAACCTTCACTTATGTATTCGAATGTAAGTAGTGGATTTGGGTGTTTCGGGCTCTCAAGTCAGACAATTATAGAGATCGATTAGATTGATATTTTGTTAACTCATTCTAATGCTATATTTCTCTTATAACAGCCTTCGATATTCAATATTTGCACTTTAACAAACACCTCGATTTTATTATTCGGAGGCATAGCATCGGCCTTCTTGGTGATGAATCGAAAATGTCTTCTCTCATCAGGATTCGAAGCTAGGGTTAGTAATTATCGCACTTTTGACACTGCTTCATCTCTTTGAAATTGCATGTCTGCCCACGGATTTATTCGAATCAATAAAGAATAATGAAGACCAATTCCTTATTAAGAATGATTATAAATACCTCTTTTAGGGTATTGTAAAGACTTTAATTTCAGACATATATTTGGCGAAAATAACAATAAAAAAACGTTGAAAATGAACTTAAGAATTGACACAGTAATTGCAGTGATTTTCATGGGATTAGCAATGACCTTCTTCGCCTCATGTAACCCTGATAAGACTGGTTGTACAGATCCTAGCGCATCTAACTATGACGATAATGCGGAAGAGGATGACGGATCATGTAGTTATGATGTGACGGTGCCTGCGGACTATACATTTATTGACAACAATGGTTTCAGTACGGTGAGTTTTTCAGGCCAACATCAGAGGTTAAACATGTTGTCTGAAATGACGACTTACATGAAGACCGCAAATGGAGGAGCCGTTGTCGATGGCGCAACACTCATCAATATGTTTGGCAATGAATCGCACACTTGGGAAGATTGTGACAACTTAGAAATGACAGGTTCATCAAAGCAATTAAGAAGCAAGACAGTCGGGGGTGATCCAGAAACTGTTGCTCAGTTCGAAGGTTGGATGAACGCGTTAGGGTCAGCTACTACTGGTGAGTTGGAAGGTGCGGGTGTAGTCACTTCAAATGACGGCACAAAATCATACATGCAAAATGCAATGGGTCATGAATGGACTCAGCTTATTGAAAAAGGTCTTATGGGAGCTTGCTTCTATTACAACATCTCACAAGTTTATCTAGGTGAGGGTAAAATGAATGTGTCGAACGATGATGCGGACCCTAGTGCTGAAGACTATTACACAACAATGGAACATCATTGGGATGAAGCGTATGGATATTTCACATCCGTTTCTGAGTGTATCAACAATGACAGATTTTGGCTGAAGTATGCAACGGACATCAACCTTAACTCAAGAAATTCAATGGACGTAATTGATCTTGCTTTCAGGACAGGACGAGCGGCAATTTCTTCGGACATGTTACCTTTAAGAGATGTGCAAATCCAAATTATTCGTGAAGAACTTGAGCTTGTTTGTGGTGCAATCGCGATACATTACATTAATGGAGCCATTGAGAACATTGGGGATGATGCCATCAGAAACCATGAGTTGTCTGAGGCAAAAGCCTTTATCATGTCCCTCCCTTATGGAGAGAACACAATGGTTAGTTTGGCCGATGCAAATTCCATTCAAAGCACCATAGGTGACAACTTTTACAATGTAACAACAGCCTCTTTGATTGACGCAAGATCACAATTGGCGAGTTACTTAGGCATATCTTCTGCTGATGCAGAAAGTCTATAAAAAACAACTTAACCACACCACTGATGTTTATCAAGCAAATACCCTTTTTAAAAGCAGAACGACTTACCAGTCGTTCTGCTTTTAATGTTTTATTGACGTTAGTGATCTCAGTGACAATTGCCAGCTGTGGAACGAACGATGACAACAATAGCAGCACGAATTTTGACAGATCTGAATTGTTGAACAATTATGCTGACAACATCGTTATTCCCGCATATGAAGAATACGTTTCCTCAACAAATAACCTATTAACTGCAGTCCATGAGTTTGCTTTGTCACCCGAGGACAATAACAAACTTCTAACATGTATTGAACATTTAAAGATTGTTAGTTTAAAATGGCAACTTGCATCATTGTTTGACTTTGGTCCAGCGTCAGATTATGCACTTTTAGAGTTTACAAATTCTTATCCAACAAGTACAGATGACATCGAATCGTCAATAGGGGATGAAAGCTGGATTGCTGGACAAGCAAGTAACATTGACAATGTAGGTTTGCCTGCACTTGATTATTTGCTAAATGAAGAAGGGGCTATGGATAAATTAAATGCCAATCCAGAAAGAGTTGAGCATTTGGTTAAACAGGTTGAATTCCTCAACGAACAAGGTGAATTGGTTTTGGAAACCTGGAAATCTTCATATCATGCAAATTTTGTGTCTATGACAGGTACAGAAATGGGCAGTTCCATAGGTGCAATGCTCAATGCCTTCAACAGAGTCTTTGAAGCAAATATCCGAAAGCAAAAACTCGGCTTACCTTCAGGTGTAAGTACCTTCTCGGGAAACCCATTGCCTAGCCATGTTGAAGCAAAATATGCCAATTATTGGAGCATTGATTTACTCTATGAAGCCCTGCTTTCAATTGAAAAGATATATATGGGGAATTCCTCCTCTTCGAATTTCATAGATATGGAAGGCGTGGGTTTCGATGATTATCTGATCTCACTAGGTGATGAAGCCTTTGGACAAGGACTTCACAATGATATTGTAGCGCAAATTCAATCTTCTAAAGAGGCTGTTTTGTCATTGGATGATCCACTCTCTGAATTTGTATTAACAAACCAAGAAACGTGTATCTCTGTATACACGGAACTTCAAGCGCTTGTTGTCCTGTTTAAAGTTGACATGATGTCATCTTTAGGTGTTCTCATTACATACCAAGACAATGATGGTGATTAATGATTGACTCGGCACCATTAATTACACTTAGAAGACTTTTTGGAGCACTCGTTGTCTTTAGTACGCTGAGATTTATTTCCTATGACTGGATAGATTGTCAGGTTCTCGACCCACTTGTCACGTTTCCATTTGAAGGTTTTGAGTGGCTTCCTAGACCAAATAGAGTAGGTGCTTATACACTTTTTACAGGCATGTTAATCGGTGGAGTATCTATTATGACAGGGAAAATGTACAAAGCAGGGTGTTTGGTGTTTTTCCTTTGCTTTACATATGTTGAATTGTTGGATAAAAGTAATTATTTAAATCATTATTACTTTGTGTCGCTCCTTTCATTTCTGTTGTGTTTTATGCCAGCCAACAAGCCTGGGGTTAAAATCCATACGTATCTGCTTTTGACATGCAAGCTGTTAATCGTCATGGTTTACTTTTTTGCGGGCCTTGCAAAACTGAATGGAGATTGGCTCCTCCATGCGCAACCGCTAACACTTTGGTTGCCTCAGCACAGTGATTTCCCATTGCTTGGACAGTTATTTCAATATCGAGAGACGGCTTATGCTTTTAGTTGGTTCGGAGCGCTATTCGATCTAATGACTCCTTTTGCTCTTTTCTCAAATCGCGCCCGAAAGTATTTTTATCCACTATTGGTGGGTTTTCATATTGTCACTTGGATGCTTTTCCCAATCGGCATTTTCCCATGGATTATGATAGCTTGTACGACGGTATTTTTCTCCGCAACGAGTCACAGAATATTTTGGAATTATTTTAAAAAGTTCAATCTCGACCTTCCTGAAGCAATCATCAACCCCGCGGATCTGAAGTCATATAAAAAGGTGTTGGTTGTAGTATTTCTTGCGATTCAATTTATTTTTCCTCTAAGACATCTTATGTATTCCGGGAATTATTTATGGCACGAAGCAGGATACAGATTTGGATGGAGAGTGATGTTAATTGAAAAATCGGGTTGGGCGAATTTCTTTGTTGTTCATTCAAAAGGGAATAAACAGGAAGTGGACCTTTCTGCATGGCTGACAAAAAACCAAGAAAAAATGGTCAGTACGCAACCAGATATGATTGTTCAGTTTGCGCATCATTTATCAGACTACTGGAGAGATAGCCTTGATCAAGACATTGAAGTTCATGCTGAAGTTTGGGTAAGTTTAAATGGGAGACGTTCTCAACTATTTGTGGATCCTAATATTGACCTGTCATCAATTAATAATACTTGGGCTCAAAGAGAGTACGTAGTCCCGATGGATTCAGTAATTTTGCCCTCTCAATTCTATAGCCTTGATAATGATTAAAAAAATACTATTGATATGTTGTTGCATATCGTTGTCATCTTTTAAATTATTCTGTCAAGATGCTTTCATTACAGGAAGGGTTTCAAATATTGATCAACAGTCTCTTGATGGAGTCAAATTGGTTTTGTCCTCTACAGTCACCAATCAGGAGTACGTTTTGTTCACGAATGCTAACGGAATATTTTCCCTTGGACAGAAAACAGGAACACTTTACAAGGACTTTTTCCCAATCAATATCCAAGTATCGAGTCTGGGGTTTGTAAGTATCGACACGACTATTGCTATTGGCGTCACAGGCCCCATCGAATTGGTGATTACACCGATGTCTTACATTCTTCCAAAAGCTGAGGTTGAGTCTCTGAATGAGGGCGATTTGGTTTGGATGAATTCAATCCATGAAGGGAGTATTTATAGAGGGATTAAGAGCAGTCAAATAAATCTTGAGAAGGAGATTGTTGTTCCAGGAGAAGTACAAGCAAGGGCGATCTTTTCAAAAATTCCAGGAGTGAATATTTGGGAGAGTGATGCGGCTGGCCTTCAAATTGGTATTGGCGTTAGAGGTTTAGACCCAAATCGAACATCACATTTAAGCGTACGCCAAAATGGATCTCCAATCGCGGCAGATCCATTAGGGTATCCAGAGTCATATTATACACCACCTCTGGAGTCCGTGAATAAAATCGAATATGTCTCAGGTGCTGGTGCACTTCAGTATGGGTCTCAATTGGGCGGAATGCTCAACTTTGATATTAAGAAAGGAGTCTATCAGTCACCTGGAAAGGTGAGATTAATTTTAAGTGGTTCAGCATATGAGCCCAATGACGAGTCCACTCATACGAATACAAATGTTTTTCTAGACCACACTTCCGGCAACAACAACACGTCTCATTATATATGCCTTGATTTAAAGGATGGGATTGGTTGGCGTAATAACACTGAATTCAATAGTTTCACTGCAATTGGATCCTTTTCCCAAAGAATACAGACCTTAAACGGAGAGTTGGAATTTAATGAAGACATCACCATTATGAATCGCACTGAGCGTCAGCCAGGAGGTCTAACGGATGCACAATTCAATTCAAACCCGAGAGATACAAACAGGGATAGAAATTGGTTTGATGTTGAATGGAATGTCGGTCGTTTGGGTCTAAAATGGCGGCCCGATGACAATTTATGGCGGTACAAAGCATCGGTTTTCGTTCTACATGCCAAAAGAAAAGCACTGGGCTTTTTAGGCACTCCGAATAGAATTGACTTCTTAGACAACAGAGATATGATATCTGCTGGTTTTTCTTCTGTGGGATTTGACCTTAGAGCGAGTCGAATTTGGGACAATATAGACAAAGACAGAATAAACGCTTTGGTGACAGGCATTCAAGGATATACGGGGAATACAATTATGAAACAAGGTCATGCTGATGCGACTGACTTGCCAAATTTTGAATACCTCAATCCGAATGATTTAGAAGGGTCTGATTTTACACTGCCAAACAATCAGCTGTCAGCTTTTGCCCAAGGAATTGTGAGTCTTTCAACGAATTTATCCATCACCCCAGGGTTAAGGTGGGAATTCATTGATACCAGAGCCAATGGCTGGTACAGAGAATATATCATTGATGGCGCTGGAAACATTATTGAAGATTCAATTTTCACCTCAAATAAAGGTTTTCAAAGACACGTGGTTCTTCCAGGAATTGGCTTTTCATACAAAGCAATACGCAACGTAGAAATCTATGGAAATGCAGTCGTTAATTTTAGGGCGATTAATTTCTCAGACATACAAATTAGAAATTTAGGCGTTGTAATAGATCCAAATATCAATGATGAAGGTGGGTCCAATATTGATTTAGGAGCAAGAAGTAATTCTGGAATTTTAAATTGGGATTTCAGCATCTTCATGCTTAATTACAATGATAAAATAGGGCTGTATCCGACAACAATCCCTGACCCTGTCATTATTGAAAAACCTGTTTTACTAAGGACAAATATTGCCAACGCCAGAACGTATGGTCTTGAAGGTTTAATTCAGGCGAAATTGTTTAAACGTGAAGCATTCAGCATGGACTTGTTAGTGAGTGCTTCGTTGATGAAAGGGTACTACATTAGCGGCGAAAATGAGTTTTTTATAGGCAACCAAGTGGAGAATATCCCCTCTGGAACATTTCGAACTGTTGTCAGCTATATGTCCGATATGACACATTCTAGTCTGCAATGGAATTGGGTTGGGGAACAGTATACCGATGCTACAAATGCTGAAAGAACTCCGAATGCACTTTATGGAATCATTCCTGCTTACCATGTGTTAGATTTTTCGATCAGTCATTCCATTTCTGAAAAAATGAAAGTTGGATTTAAACTCAACAACATTCTTAATTCCATGTATTTCACCAGAAGAGCTACAGGCTACCCGGGTCCAGGGATAATGCCCTCAGACGGAAGAAACATCAGGGTTTCATTGCTGTTCAATAACTGATGGACAAACTTCAGAGTAGTTGATGGTCTTTGTACACTTCACCTCTTACGCCTTTCGATTTCGGCCTGAATAAGCATGAGTTCGCGCGTGGTTTGGCCTGCTACGGAAGTGTTCTCTTTGGCACGACGAATGAGATATGGCATCGCCTCTCGGATGGGTCCGTAGGGAACGTATTTTGCAACATTATAGCCTTGTGAGGCAAGGTTAAAAGTAATAGGGTCACTCATGCCAAGGAGTTGAGAGAAAGTGATTCGGTGGTCGTCTTCGGAAATCCCCCTTTTTATCATCTTTTCACAGAGCTTCAAGTTGCTGTCCTCATTGTGTGTTCCGCAAAACAGGTTGACCCTGTCGAGGTTGTCGAGACAAAATTCAACAGCGGAATCGAAATCGGCGTCTGTTGCTTCTTTGTCCACTTGAATAGGTGATGGATAAGAATTTTTCTCTGCGCGATCACGCTCTTTTTCCATATACGCACCTCTGACCACTTTCACGCCCACGATAAAGTCAGCTTCTTCAGCGCGTGAAGTGAGATTCTTGAGGAAGTCGAGGCGGTCGTGTCGGTAGAATTGTGCTGTGGTGAAGACAACCGCTCTTTCGCGATTGAAGTCGGACATCATATCTTCAGCCAATTTGTCAATTGAATCCTGAAGCCATGTTTCCTCGGCATCGATTAGAACCCTTCCTCCTGCTTCAGCTGTGGTGGCACATATAGAACGTACTCTTTGAACCACTCTTTCCCAGGCCTCTTGTTCTAGAGAGGTGAATTTTGTAGAATCTTTTTCGAGAAGGTCATTGTGAGAAAGCCCACTTGGTTTGAACACTGAAAAAGCGTGGCGAGAGTCGTTAGATGCCGCATTCACTGTTTTTAAAATTTCAGCACACGTCCTATCTAGATCTTCTTCCGCATCTACCCCTTCTGCACTGTAGTCAAGAATGGTCTTCACTTTTCTGGTATACAGCAACGAAATTGTTTCTTCGGATTCGTCAACATCTTCACCTCCACAGAATTGTGCATACACTGTAGGCCGAATAGCCCATCCAATGGGCAAGTGGATGAACAGCGCCAATCGGGCAAAAAAGCTTCCTGTTGCGACAAGCCATGGTCGGCTTAACAGCTCAAACAGCAATCTTCCACGACTTAAATCCCTGTCAGACAAATGACGGAATGCGCGTTCTGTATCTCTGAAATCGGGCAGGTTTTTATTACTCATCTTTTTCAATAGTTGCAAAGATAGGGAGGCTCCCCCTTTGTACATTTGACCATGGACATTAAAGATTATATTGATAAAAATCGTCAGCGTATGCTGGACGAATTGTGTGACTTGTTGCGAATCCCTTCAGTTTCTGCAGACCCAGACTTTAATGATGATGTCAAACGCTGTGCAGAAGCAGTTGCAAGTTCTCTTAAAAAAGCGGGAGCTGGAAATGTGGAAGTAATGGAGACACCAGGACATCCCATCGTATTTGGTGAATACCATGTGAGTGATGAGGCGCCTACCGTCCTCGTCTATGGTCATTACGATGTTCAACCCCCTGACCCGATTGATCTTTGGGACAACCCAGCTTTTGATCCGATCATTAAAACAACGCCCAAGCATCCTGAAGGTGCCATTTTTGCAAGAGGTGCGTGTGATGACAAAGGCCAAATGTTTATGCATGTCAAGGCACTGGAATCCATGAAAGCGAGTGGTGATGTCCCTTGCAACATTAAATTTATTATTGAGGGTGAAGAAGAAGTGGGGAGTTCACATCTAGACACATTCCTTGAGACGCACAAGGACAAACTTTCAGCGGATGTCGTTCTGGTAAGTGATACGGGAATTATTTCAAACGATATCCCATCCATCACTGTCGGACTCAGAGGGCTATCTTATGTTGAGGTAGAAGTAACGGGACCCAACCGTGATCTCCACAGTGGTCTTTACGGGGGAGCGGCTCCCAATCCCATTAATATTCTATGTGAGATGATTGCGTCCCTCAAAGACGAAGACCAGCGCATTGCGGTTGAAGGATTTTATGACGACGTTCTCGAACTCACAAAAGAGGAACGAGAAGATATGGCCCGCGCTCCTTTTAATGAAGCTGAACATAGGGAAAGCATAGGTATCGGAGCGCACGAAGGTGAACGAGGTTATTCTCCGACTGAGAGAATGAGTATTCGTCCCACACTAGACATTAATGGTATCTGGGGAGGCTATATGAAGGAAGGCGCAAAAACTGTAATCGCCTCAAAAGCGACCGCAAAAGTGAGTATGAGACTTGTGCCATATCAGGACCACGAAAAAATCACCAAACTCTTCACAAAGCACTTTCATAAAATCGCTCCTCCAAGTGTGACCGTTAAGGTTACAGAAATGCATGGCGCAACTCCTGCTGTTACACCTACCGACAGCCCCGCTTATCACGCTGCGTCTCTCGCGATGAAACATACCTTTGGAAAAAATCCAGTCCCGATTCGAAGTGGAGGGAGTATTCCCATTGTTGCATCATTTGAGCGCATCCTCGGTCTGAAGACTGTGCTATTCGGGTTTGGTTTGGACTCGGATGCGATACATTCCCCCAACGAGCATTATGGCGTTTTTAATTTCTTCAAAGGAATTGAAACAATCCCCCATTTCTACACTCATTTTGCAAGGCTTCACAATGAAGATTAGAGTTCTACTCATCACCTCTGTTGCATTGCTGGTACTTTCCACTTTAACAGGATGCTATCAGCAACTTGAGGTGATTGATGTCCAGGATTTTTCTGAAGTCCAAATCGGATTGAAGGGTCTCAAATCAAATTTAGACGTCCGTATTTATAATCCAAATTTCTTCCCCATTCAGATCAGTGAAACCCAGATCTCTCTTCGAGTCAGAGAAGTAGATGCGGGAGAAGTAAGCCTACTTGAAGGAATCAAGCTCGGCGCCAGAGATACGGCGTTGGTGAGATTCAATGTTGCCACCAGAGATGGTGCGATCGCCGAAATTCTTAAAGCAGATGTTATGAATTTCCTAAAGGGTGCGGACGTTCCCTTTTCAGCATCGGGGAAAATAATAGGAAAGGCGTGGGGGTTAACAATTGAAGTCCCCCTAGAACACTCACAAAATATCAGTCTTCGCAACTAGAATATGGGCAAACCCTGTTAGTTGTCTAGTTTGGAAATCATATAGGTCACGCCTACTTCGACAGTCATGTTTAACATCCGGTTGTTCCATCTCGGTGTTCCAGTCGGAGTCTCAGGGCGTGGAGCAATGGCAAGAATGCTTTGGGTGACACGTGCAAAAAGATGAGAGTGATTCCCATAGACTGTGCGTATTCCCAACACAGCTCCCAAGTCATATTTTTTGATGGGCAAGCCAGTCGGATCCCAAGCCACGCCATAGAAATCTTCTTCTGCTGCAAGTAAAATCGAGGGTTGTAATCCTACCAGGATGTCAAACATTTTGTAGGAATAACTCATCGTTATAGGAATATCGATGTATGTAAACCGATACTTCCAGGTGTCGTAATCCTCAGGAGGATTTGGCGGTTTTTTACTCCCTTTCTGATTGTAAGCGATGCCGATTTGTATGTTTTTCTTCCCTCTTCGTCCAATTTCAATAGTAGCGCCCAGGTTGAAGCCTACTTTGTTAAATCCTCCGATGCCATCTCCGTGAATTTGGGATGCGGTTGCTCCACCTATAAGACCCCCATTAAATTGGAGGGCACGACCCTCCGCGTACTCTGACTGTGCGGAAAGCAAGTATGGCAAAAAAGCAAATAGCAAAAGGGCCTGACGCATGATGTTGTTATTCGGCCAAGTGATGAGACAGACAATTGACGACTTCTCCGTTTTCACTGCTGGCGATCACTACAACAGAAGTGTTTTCGAAAATCCATTCAGGGTTCCAGTTAAACGTATAGTCGGATTGAAATTCCTCTCCCGCAAGAGCATCAACGGTGACCACGAGTCCTTCAGCTCCAGTGACGCTCCCTCTCAGCAGATGATTGAATTGGTAATCTGTGACGTGTTCGGGATCTTCACCATAGTACAATTGATCTCCAATGAGAGACGACTCTGTGAAAAGGATGGCAAGCCTACATTCTCCACCCAGATCTCCACTTGTAAATTGCCCATTGACATGGATGTTCAGTTGACCATTGCCAGCGGAAGGGTGCCAGAACGTTTTGACTTGAAGCTGTAGGGGCGTTTCAGAAGCGAGTTCAGAGGTGACTTCTTCAGACCACTCAGCAGGAGAGAAAAAATTCCCTGTCCCTCCTTTGCGGTTAATTCTCCCCAGTGGATTTGCTTGGAAATCAAGTTGAGCCCAATAAATATCACCGTCCTCGTTTGTCCAATCGATGGGGTAGTCGTTGTTTGTGATGGCCAAATTTCCAGCGTGAATTGCAAGTGGAAAAACACGATCTGGATTCGATTCTGCCAAGCCTTCTGCAATCTCCGCAGCAGGAGGGCAGTTGCCACATTGATGGGCAGTGAAATCTTCGACCAAAACGTTTTTCCCTGAAGTGGTGGCCATTTGAAAAACGGGCGGGTTTCCGTACAACTCTAGATTGTACCCTCCAGAAAAAGGAACGATAGGGTCTTCTAGAACGTCGCAAGCAGGAAAGAGACTAAATGCGGCTATTAAAACGATGGGGATATATCTACTAAGCTTCATATCAATCTAAAGTAATCTCAAAACATTGAACAAAAAAAATCCGCGTCTGTACGCAAGGTACAAAACGCGGATTCAATATTATTTAGACTGATTCAGTCTATAAGGAAAATGTTACTGTACGTTCGTGACACGAAGCGTAGATGTTTCGTTTCCTGCATTGAGGTTTACAAGGTAAATTCCTGCTTCAAGAGAAGAGAAGTTTAACTGTAGAGATTGAGTTCCAGCAGCAATGTTGCCTAAGTTCATCTCGATCACCTTCTCACCAATGAGGTTGTACACTACAACAGTTGCCTGTCCCGCTTCAGCAGCAGAGAATGAAAGTGTTGTGTTGTCAGAGAAAGGATTAGGGAATACGTTTACGCTAGATGTAAGATCGTTTTCAGTGATTCCAGTTGCAGAAGTGACTTCCATACCTGCGACCAATTCTGCGAACTCGAGTCCTGATGCACCGTTGTAATCAAGTACGATTCCGACCACATCCATTCCGTCCATAGAAACGATTGAAGCAACACCGTCAACGTAGTCACCCCATTGAGAAGCATAAAGCCCGTCACCGTAACTGTCTGTCATTGTGAAAACGTAACATTCGTTGAGGTCTAGAGCAACATCCCAAGAGAATTCAGTGTCATTTTGACCTGCCAAATCACCTGTAGCAACTCCATCGACGTAAGTTCCATTGGCATCTGTAATCATCCAACCAGTCTCCTCAGGCCAGTTGTCAGTCGTGATACGAACTTGAACATACGACGTTGCTTCAGTTGAACCAACGATTGCAGCTGATCCCTCAGCATTCCAATCCGCACCGTTAACAGACATTAGGCTGAAGTCAAATGTTCCGATTTCGCTATATGTCCCTAAGTCTACAGTTTCATTTCCACCATTTGAAAGTACGCCTGCCCATGTGACGTCACTTTGAGCAACTCCGTTTAATTCAACAGCAAAAATCATTGCAGTGACATCGTCTGATCCAAGGTTAGAAACAGATGTTGAAGCCATCCACTCAGCTCCTCCACATGAAGAAGTTTCACCGTTGTAAGCCATCAATGGTGCAGCACCAGTAATTGAGTTAGAGCAGTCCATAAATGCAGCAGCGACGTGCCCTTCAAAAGTAGTTTGACCTGACTCAACCAGTGAATATTCCATCTCACCTGTAGTTGCGTTAGGTGTCCCATCAGGACAAACAGTGTAGATGGTAGGGTAGTATGTGTTGCTGTAGCTGTCAAAAATATTAGATGCGTTGTCAATAATTGGGAAATTGGTGATAGACACCCAATCTCCAGTGGTAGCAGTCCCAGTTCCATTAAGGTCTGCATCAGTTGTTGAATCATCAGACTCTAGGTAGAAAACGTAAAGGTCTCCTGTGCCTTCTGGCCCAAAGGTTGAATACATATCTTCTAAAGTACCGCCAAGAGCGTAATTCCAACAAGGACCGCACCATGTGGCAGAGAAGTCTAGTATCACAGTGTTTCCCTCATCAAGAAGGTCGTAAAGGTTCCACTCCTCACCGTTAATGTCTGTGGCGGTGAAGTCAGGGGCGATACTTCCAGATGGGAGTTGCGCGAGAGCAGTCGAAGAGATTGTTAGAACTGCGAAAAGCATGTATATGTGCTTCATATTGTTTAGGTTTAATAGGTTTTTTAATCAGTAATTTACCGAACAGGAGACGCTAATTTAGAGCAATTTCGCTGATTTTTATCGCTTTAGACCAGTTAAATTCCTTTTTTTATTTAAAAACTTGACGTAAAGGTCACTTCTAATCCACTTGATGCCGGAACTGCTCTGCATACTCCTCCCACACAAAAGATCCCTTCTCGTCGTTTTCCATACCCGATACTCAATCGGTGGGGACCATTAATATATCCTGCGGAACCGTAGAGGTAGTGGACGCGTTTTGCTTCGTCTGGATTTCCGAAGTTGTATTGGTCGATGATGCTGGCAAACCAATGGGGACTCCACGTATACTCCACAACAGCGGTTGCCCAATCTCCCTTATCCTGCTCGGTAAATAAAGCTTGAAATTCAGTGCGCAAACTTTGACGTTTTGCCGTTTTTATTTGCGTTTCTAACACGAAAATGTCCGCAAAAACAATTCCCTTAAAGTCTGTAGTTACAGGTGTAGCAAGGGTGTTAAATTGGAGGTTCATATACATCGCCTTTGCTTTGAAATTTTTAGAAAACTTTCTTTCTATCTCAAAGCTTATATCCTGAACATTGAGAGAGTCCCCAAATCCCCAGCTGTTTCTTTGGTAACCATTTACAATACCATCTACTCCACTTAAACGTGTCGTGTCTAGGCTATACGAGGTTGAAAAAACAAGATTCATTTTCGTTCCGTACTTGCCTCCCAGTTTTGACCCTCGCTTCAGTTTGTAGTAAAGTTCTCCTCTGAAGCTAGACTCTCCATTAATCACGGTAGCATAAGGGTACAATGTTGCCGCCAAATTGTAGGTGTGGTTTTTTGTAATCGAAGGGATGTTGTTAATCGGTGCATCAAAAAGAAGCAGATCTCTGTCCGAGCGAAAGCTCATGTTGTCAGTAATTGATCTCTGCAGTAGAAAAGAAAAATCCTTAATATTTCCTGTGAGATAAGCCATCAACGCTTCCCCGTCCTTGTAGATGTATCCGTTGTCTGCTGAAGGGTCATTGATCTTTTTTGTCAGATTAATTCCTCCTTTCCACATCCCGTAATGAACCGTGGCTCCGTACTCCCATCCTGCAACATTTTTCGGGAGCTCAAGAATAAGCGTGTCTTTGACAATGTTTCCCCCATCCTGAAATCGACTTACAAATGAATAGGAGGGTGTAATTCTCAGTTTGGCATCTGCCAATCCTGGGATAAGGTCATTGAGATTGACTTCTGCGTTGAGGCCACGAATAATGCCCTCACCATTGATCAACTCACTGTCGAAATCCAATCGTTGCTTTCCATAGACCATTTTCACAGCCACTCCATCGATGGGGTGAAGCAAAAGGCGCACGCCATCCATTGCATTGTCTAGTCCCAAGTTTCGCGCTTCATAGGACCTGAAAAGATATCCCGCACCGAATGTTTCGTAAAAATTCCCCACAGTCACATCAACGCCGACTTCTTTGTCACTCCACCGCGCATATCGATATCCAATTCCGGACCCTTTAAATCTTCCAGGAAATCCGAGAACACTATTTAAGTATGATTCATACCGCAACCCGGCCGAGAAGTTTCCTTGTGTGTAATTGACATTTGAAAACGCATTTAGCCCTGATTTTGCAGGGGGCACCACCGCGCCGATTAGCGTATCTTCCTCGTATGATTGAAAGAGGATAGAAATGTTTCCAGAAACCACGCCTGGATCAGTTGCTTGAGATTTGACAACCCCACTTACAAGAATTCCAAGCGTAAAAAATGCGATAAAATGCTTCATGACTAGTTTGCCAGCTTAAGGAGTTCTTCATACAGCTCTTCCTCGTCTCCTTCAGCATAGTTGTTGTGAGACCAAACCAATTCTCCCGCCCCATTGTATAAAAAGGTATGGGGTACATTTATCACGTTCATCGCGCGTTTAAAATCTCCTGCGGGATCTAAAAGGATATCGAATTCCCATCCGGAACTCATAATGTAAGGTGAAACACGATTTGTAGATCTGCTGTCATCGATGCTTACAGCGACTATTTTAACCCCGGTTTCATCTTGCCAGTCTCCGTAATAATCCATATAGTTGTTCAATTCTCTTTTGCACGGGCTGCACCATGTTGCCCAAAAGCAAATGACAATCGGGTTGCCATCATTCTCTAACGTTCCAGTGTCAATGGTAGACCCCGTGAGGTCTTTAAGTTTTACGGAAGGAATGGATTGTGCATATGCATCACCCAGCATTAAAGAAAGCAAAACCCCAGCAATCAATAAGCTTTTCGCAGAGAGATATGTTTTGTGTAAATTAATAAGCATGGTTTAAAATTTCTAATCGGTACAACAAAGAAACGGCTTTATCCCTAAAGCAGATGTATTACCTTCGTAACCATGTTTTATACCAAACTCAAAACCCTCGTACTCTCTTCGACATTTTTACTTGTCGGAGCCTTGTCGGCACAACTCACAATCATCGCACCTACAGACACGATTTTTGCTGCCTTAGACACACTTAATGAATTGCATTCTGGTGAAATATCTTTGCATTGGGATGTCGTGAATGAATCAAATTCAGAAATTACATTGATGTGTACGCGAACGTTCATAGAAACAGTAGATCCATATAACTACCCGTACGTTCAATCATTGCCAGAGGCTATTGTTGAAGGAGCGTACGAAAAGTTTTGTTGGGGTCCGCTTTGTTATAACTACGGAACAGATGCATCGTCTCAGAATTCATCTCTGCTTGTTACTCTTCCAGCGGGAGCAACCGATACCACCTTTATCGCATATTATTACCCAAACAATGTTGTAGGCACAACAACCATTGAATATTGTTTTCACCCCGTTGACGATGTTGCGGCCGGTTCGTGTCATCAAATAACCTATGTAAGTCAATCAACAGCAGCAATTGAAAACGATCTCGATCGCCTCAGTGCTTCATCAATCGCAACGGTTTATCCAAATCCTTTGGAAGGAACGGGCTGGCTAGAATATGACATTCGCATCGGTGATGTAGGTGAGGTTGTATTCAGGGATTTGGCTGGAAAGGAGATCATGCGAGAAAGCGGTTTGGTTTTAAGTGGAAAGGTTGCAATAAATTCAGATAAATTCACACAAGGGCTGTGCTTTTGCACTCTGGAAATAGATGGTTTTGCTGTAAAGACCGAGCGCTTCGTGGTCATTCGATAACCGAATAAATGTACGAGCCGAATAAACAAGAGGCCCTTGATTATCATTCAAGGGGGAGGAAGGGAAAGATCGAGGTTGTGCCCACGAAGCCTTATAGCTCTCAACGGGATTTATCCCTTGCGTATAGCCCCGGTGTGGCAGATCCGTGTCTTGCCATCGCAGAAAATCCCGAGGATGTATATAAATACACTGCGAAGGGAAACCTCGTTGCGGTCATCAGCAATGGTACTGCAGTTCTGGGTTTGGGAAACATAGGCCCAGAGGCTGGGAAGCCCGTGATGGAAGGGAAGGGCGTTCTCTTTAAGGTATTTGCAGACATCGATGTATTTGATATCGAAGTGGATGCGACAGATGTTGATTTGTTTGTGGCTACCGTAAAAGCAATCGCGCCCACTTTTGGAGGAATTAACCTCGAGGACATTAAAGCTCCCGAAGCCTTTGAGATAGAGAGGCGTCTGAAAGAAGAACTTGATATTCCTGTCATGCATGATGATCAGCATGGCACGGCCATTATCTCGGCAGCGGCTTTGTTGAATTCCCTGGAGCTTACTTCGAGGGATATCAAAGACACGCGTATTGTCGTAAGTGGAGCAGGAGCAGCAGCGATGTCTTGTTTGGACTTGTATATGCAGTTAGGGATGTCTCTTGAAAACATTGCCGTTTTTGACAGTTCGGGACATGTCCATACTGGCAGAAAAGATTTGGGAGAGCGAAAAAAAGTCTTTGCATCAAAAAAGCAATACAATTCTTTGGCGGATGCCATGAAAGGAGCGGACGTTTTTCTCGGTTTGAGTAAGGGCGGATTGGTGGATGGAGATATGATCAAAGGCATGGCGGAAAACCCAATTGTTTTCGCGCTCGCAAATCCAGATCCAGAAATATCATATACTGAGGCAATAGAAGCCAGGGAGGATATTATTATGGCTACAGGTAGAAGTGACCATCCCAATCAAGTCAACAATGTCCTCGGATTTCCGTTTATTTTCCGTGGTGCATTAGACGTGAGAGCGACAGCGATTAATGACGAAATGAAACTTGCTGCGGTGAGAGCAATTGCCAACCTTGCAAAAGAAACGGTTCCCGATGAAGTGAGTGTAGCATACGACGAGCAGTCCCTTTTTTTCGGAAGAGAATTGATTATTCCCAAGCCACTTGATCCAAGATTGATTACAGCAATTGCGCCTGCAGTAGCAAAGGCGGCAATGGATTCGGGCGTCGCAAAAGAACCCATTTCTGATTGGGATGAATATGAGAGGAATTTATTAAATCGATTGGGGCAGGCCACCAATTTTTCAAGGTCAATTAGCGAACGCGCTTCTAAGAACCCAAAAAGAGTTGTTTTTGCTGAAGCTGAACACTATAAAGTTCTTAAAGCTGCTGAACAAGCCGTTCAGGAAGGGATAGCGCACCCCATTTTAATTGGAAGAAAAGAGAAAATTGGGCGTCTCATCACTGAAAACAATCTCGCGTTGCATTCAGCGACAATTATTGATCCTAGAAGCCCAGAGGAAGCAGAGAGGCGTGAACGATTTGGGACTCTCCTTCACGAGAAGAGAATGCGTCATGGCTTAACAGCGATTGAGGCAGAAAGGGCCATGCGGAAAAGAAATTACTTCGGGTCTATGCTCGTTGAGAGTGGAGAAGCGGATGCTTTGGTTTCGGGACTTACAAGGAATTATCCCACCGTGATTAGGCCAGCATTACAAGTGATAGGCAAAGCCGAGGGAGTCAATAAAGTAGCTGGGATGTATATTATGCAGACAAAGGAAGGTCCTATGTTTTTTGCGGATACAACGGTCACGGTGAATCCCACAGTTGAGGAGATTGTCGACATCACAATCCTTATGGCTGAAGCCGTTCGGCGCTTGAGGCTCGTCCCTAGGATCGCACTTTTAAGTTATTCTAATTTCGGTTCTTCCAAAGGAGAAGATGCGAATAAGATGTCTGAAGCCGCACGAATTTTACACAGAGATCATCCAGATTTGATCGTTGACGGTGAGATTCAGGCAAATTATGCGATCAACCAAGATCTGTTGTCTGAGAGCTTCCCCTTTTCTGTTTTGCACCAGCGCAAGGTAAACACCCTTATTTTCCCCAACTTGTCTGCAGGGAACATTTCATATAAACTTTTGCAAGAAATGGGTGGCATAGAAGCACAAGGGCCTGTACTTCTTGGAATGAAGAAATCAGTGCACATTTTGCAGATGGGGTCTTCGGTGAAGGAAATTGTAGATATGGTAAGGCTTGCAGTCGTAGATGCTCAAAATAAATCTCACGAATGATTTATCATTTAAACGGAAGATTAATCGAGAAACACCCAACGCATGTCGTCATTGAGTGTGGTGGGGTGGGTTACCTCGTTTCTATAAGCCTCACGACCTACGAAGCACTCTCGGATGACGAAAGTATTTTTCTAAATATCTATATGGTGGTTAGAGAAGATGCGATGACTCTTTATGGTTTCGCAACCCAAGAGGAGCGGAGAATGTTTCTTTTGCTCATAGGCGTAAGTGGCGTCGGGGCGAACACGGCGAGACTCATTCTCTCAGCCATGAATCCCGCAAAGACCACGGAAGTAATCGCTTCAGGGGATTCAGACACCATGAAAAAGGTCAAAGGAATAGGCGCAAAAACCGCGCAGCGAATCATTATCGACCTTCAAGATAAAGTAGGTCCAGAAACAGGAGGGGGAGAAGGATTGTCGGGAATATCTTCGCAGCACAATACTGTGAAGAATGAAGCGTTACTTGCTTTGGCCACTCTCGGTTTTGACAAGGCAAGGGTAGAGAAGACACTCAGCCGAATACTGGAGAATTCCGACAGTGATTATACGCTAGAGGTCTTAATAAAACAGGCGTTAAAGGAGCTTTGAACTAGAATAGAATAGCAGGACGAACACGTGATTAAGGTGAAAATACAAGGCACAGCGATTCTTTTTGTCTTAGCGGCATCTATTTTTAGCGCCTCATTTTATGCGCAGGAAGCGGACTCTTCTGTGATTGATTTGCCTTTCCCACATGGAGGAGAGGATACATTTAACCCCGTTGAATATCCTGGTGGAATCTCCCTTGATTGGCCTTCAAACTTTAATTATGGAGTCACCTATGATCCTCTCTCTGATCAGTATATAGTGGCCCAAACCATCGGTGACACACTTGACTTTCGTCCGGCATCTTTGTTTTCTTTGGATGAATTCCTGAATTATGACATGCAGGGAAATTTGTCTGAATTTTGGGATCAATTGCAAGAAGAAGATGACGAGGCTTCTCGTGGATTTGCACCCAAACTTGAAATAGATTCGGAGCTTTTTGAAATGCTTTTCGGAACGAATGAAATTGAAATCATACCCCAAGGAACTGCTGAACTCACGTTTGGCATCAACAGCTCCAATACAGAAAACCCTAGAATCCCCGAACGTCAAAGACGCGTGACCACATTCGATTTTGACCAAAGAATTCAATTAAATATAACGGGTAAAATCGGGGATAAGATTGAACTTGGGACGCAGTACAACACAGAATCTCTGTTCGATTTCGAGAACCAAATGAACATCGGTTTTCAGGGTGAGGAAGACGATATACTCAAGAATATTGAAGCGGGAAATATTTCTCTTCCCCTCCAAGGGACACTCATTACGGGATCTCAAAGTCTCTTCGGTGTGAAGCTCGAGACGCAGTGGGGCAAGCTCTACAATTCAACAGTACTTTCTCAACAAAAGGGTGAACGCAAGGAGATCGAAGTTGAGGGTGGCGCACAAACACAAGATTTTGATATACGCGCAGATGATTACGAAGCGAATCGTCATTATTTCCTTTCTCAGTATTTCCGCAATCAGTACGACGATGCCATGAGATCTTTGCCTGTTCCAAATTCGGGTGCTGCGATCAATCGAATCGAGGTCTGGGTTGTGAATACACAGGCGAACACACAAGACGTCAGAAATATTATCGCTGTCACGGATCTGGGTGAACATCCGGATTATATGTCTTCAAACTTGCCTGTCAAGCAATTGTCTAATGGTTCAGAGACTTTTCCGACATCTAATCGTGCAGCAAACAATGCAAACAACGATCTGTTCGATGACCTGGTAAGTAACGATGAAGTGATGGGCTATACGGGCGCAAATGCAGCCATTGTTGCGATGAACATGGGGTTCGAACAAGGGGTTCACTACGAGAGGGTGGGCAATGCGCGGAAGTTGACTTCTTCAGAATTCTCATTCAATTCGAAACTTGGATTTATCTCCCTGAGACAATCCCTCAATAACGCTGAAGTTCTTGCCGTAGCTTATGAATACACCCTGAATGGAGAAACATATCAGGTCGGAACGCTCGCACAAGATGGTTATACGACAGGTTCAGGTACGGATGAAGCCATGGGTGCGCTGGTATTGAAAATGCTTAAATCGAGCATTACGCAGCTTGCGCTAAGCAATGGTGATCCATCACCTCTTTGGGAGGGGATGATGAAGAACGTTTATTCTATGAAAGCGTTCGGTGTAAGTCAGGAAGAATTCCGATTAGACATTTGGTACAATGACCCTTCTACAGGGGTAGATCTCAATTATATCCCCCGTGATCCACTGGATGGAACCCTCTTGTTACAGCTTTTGGGTTTAGATAGAATGGATATCAACACGATGCCAAACCCGGATGGTGTGTTCGACTACATTGACAATGCAGCGACAGAAGGAGGTACCATTAACAGCCAAAACGGTAGGATTTTCTTCCCTTCCGTAGAACCATTTGGTGACAATTTGCGTGCGGTCATTGAGGCCAGGGTTAGCGACCCCAATTTGGCGGGCGCACTTATTCAGACGCTCGTTTTTGATCCACTCTACGATTCCACGAAGACTGCAGCGCAGCAAATACCTTCTTTGAATCGCTACCACATTAAGGGTCGATTTCAATCGCAGAGCAGTTCCGAAATCGCGCTGAATGCACTGAATGTTCCTGAGGGGTCCGTGACTGTGACTGCGGGTGGTGTACGTTTGGTTGAAAACCGAGATTATACAGTAGACTACAATTTGGGTAGAGTGAGAATTATCAATGATGGTCTTCTGGAATCAGGCCAAACCATCAGGGTGTCCCTGGAAAGCAATTCCCTCTTTAACATACAAACAAAGACACTCGTAGGTACCAGGTTCGATTATGTCGCAAGTGATGATTTTACAATAGGTGCTACGTTTTTAAATATGCGTGAGCGCCCGCTTACTCAGAAAGTAAATATTGGAGATGAGCCCGTGAACAACACCATCTTCGGGGCGGATTTCTCATGGCAAACTGAAAGTAGATTCTTAACAGAACTGGTAGATAAACTGCCTTTTTATCAGACTACTGCGACCTCAACTCTTGATGTGAGTGCGGAAGGTGCTTACCTCATCCCCGGTCACAGTCGTGCCATCGGCGAAGAAGGGAATGCTTATATTGACGACTTTGAGGGCAGTCAATCTACGATAGATATTCGATCGGTCTCAAGATGGTTCCTCGCCTCTACACCGAAACTTCAAGATGATTTGTTCCCCGAATCTGCGATAGAAGACAGTTTGCTTTATGGATACAACCGGGCTGCACTTTCATGGTACACCATTGATCCTGCGTTTTATTCAGGGAGTGGATTGGCAGATGGTCAAGTCTCAGACGACGTGAGACAAGATCACAGAATGCGTCAAATATTGGAACAAGAAATATTCCCTAACAGGGATTATCAGCCTGGGACTCCGAGAAACATTCCTACATTCGATTTGTCCTACTGGCCAAACGAGAGGGGGCCTTATAATTATGACCTTCCTGAAGGTGAGCCAGGATATTCAGCCGGATTTGATGAAAACGGTGGTCTTGAGGATCCTTCATCACGTTGGGGTGGTATCCAAAGGGCTCTGACAACAACAGACTTCGAATCAGCAAACATTGAGTACATCCAGTTTTGGATCATGGATCCTTTTAATGAGGATTCAGAGAACACCACAGGCGGAGATATTTATTTTAACCTTGGAAATGTAAGTGAAGATATTCTCAACGATAGCCAGCTAGAGTTTGAAAATGGTCTGCCTTCAGCAACAACTACTGACCTCCCCACAGACACGAGTTCTTGGGCGATCTATCCGGACCCATCTACTTTCAATGTTGTCAATGCATTCGACAATTCTTCCGGAAATTATTCATTGCAAGATGTCGGCTTAGACGGGATGAGCTCATCTGTAGAAAGAGAACATTTTGCGGACTGGTTGACGGGTTTAGAGGAGTCAAATATTTTAACCCAGGAAGCGATGTCGACCATTGAAAACGATCCTTCATCAGACGACTTCAGATATTTCCGAAACCCGACTTCACAAGCGCTGGAGGAAAACATTATAGATAGATATAAGTATTTTAGTCGCTACGAGGGCAACTCAAATACGGGGTCGCCAGATGGTTATCCCATAACCGCAACAACAATCCCCAACAGTGAGGACATTAACCAAGACATCACCTTGGGAACCATAGAAAGTTATTATCAGTACAAGATTTCTATGCGCCCTTCAGATTTGGGCGAGGCAAATGTGGGCAACAATTATATTACGGATGTTTACGAAACGTTAAGCCAAAGTGCTACGTCTAACGAACAGAAGCCCATCAAGTGGTATCAATTTAAAATCCCAGTTCGCGAATATGAAAAACGCGTAGGCAGTATTTCGGATTTCAGATCGATTCGTTTTATGCGTGTATTTATGAAGGGTTGGAGTCAACCGGTCACGATGCGTTTTGCGAGGATGGATCTTGTGAGAGGAGAATGGAGAAAGTATGATGGATCTCTGGCTGGGGAGCAAGAAATAGAACCAGAAGATCCGTCAGCAACGGCCTTTAATATCTCCGCTGTAAATATTGAGGAAAATGGAAATCGCGAGCCAGTGGCTTATGTTACCCCACCTGGGATTCTTCGAGAAATTGATGTGGCTACAGCAAATCAACGTCGTCTCAATGAGCAGTCTTTAGCAATGGAGGTTTGCGACCTTATAGACGGTGATGCACGTGCTGCTTATCGGAACATCAATTACGACATGCGGATGTACAAGCGTATGCGGATGTACTTCCATGCTGAAGCGGGTCCCGATGGCACGGCTTTAAACGACGGAGACATGACGGCTTTTGTTCGACTGGGCAGTGACTTCGATGCAAACTATTACGAGTATGAGATACCACTTTCAGTTACTCCATGGTATACAGGAGACGAAGATCTGATCTGGCCGCTGGAAAACAACATGGATATAGAACTGCAGAAATTGCAGAATTTGAAAATTAACAGACCTTCAATGCAACCGCTATCTCAAGAATATTCTGAGTACGATGGGACCGCTAGAATATCTGTAAAAGGAAATCCAAACCTTGCAAATGTGGTTACGGTGATGATAGGGATTCGGAATCCTGACAAGGACTCCAATGTCTTCAGCAACTCGGATGATGGTCTGAATAAATGTGCGGTGATTTGGGCGAACGAATTGCGTCTCTCTGATTTTAACGAAGAAGGGGGATGGGCTGCGGTCGCTAGAGTCAACGCGACTCTGGCTGATCTCGGAAACGTAAGCGTAGCAGCAAACATGTCCACTCCGGGCTGGGGAGGTCTCGAGCAAAGGGTTCAAGAACGCTCAAGAGAAACAATACGTGGAATTGATGCAAATGGCACGATTCAACTCGGGAAGCTTTTGCCTCAAAATTTAGGGGTATCTCTTCCGATGTATGTCGGTTATTCGGAGCAAGTGAGTACACCTCAATACGATCCTCTATCTCCTGACATTGAACTTGAAGATCTTGAATTGTCGCCAGAGCGCTTAAATAAAACCCAAGAAGTAAACCGACTTAGAAGCATCAATTTTGCCAGTATTAAAATTAATCCTCAATTCGGATCTGGTGGTGGAGCTGGCTCTCGAGATAGAAATAGCCGAAACGATAGCGATTCTAGATCGAAGGATGACGTTACATCTGACCGTGAGTCTATGGGCGGAGCCGCGGCGATGATGAATGGAAGGGGAGGCGGTCGTTCTGGAGGAGGTGGTTCGGAATCCTCAGGGCTGTTTTCATTTCTTAAAATTAGCAATTTTACGGGAAGCTATAGTTTTAACGAGTTGTATCGCAGAGATATAAACACCAAATTTCGATTGAATAGAGAGCACAGGGGAGGTTTGGCCTACAACTGGCAGAACAGACCTAAGCAGCACAAACCATTCTCAAACATCAAGTTTATTAGAGAAAGCGAAATGCTGAAATGGCTGAAGGATTTCAACTTTTACTTGCTCCCAAAACAAGTGTCATTGAACACCCAAATGGAGCGGTTGTATGAGACCAGTGAAGTGAGAAACAACACAGCTGATTTACTTGGCGTAGAGACAAATTTGTTGATTCAGACTCAGGTCCTCAAATCCTGGAACTGGAATCGGAATTATTCTGTGAAATACGACATGACTCAAGCGCTTAAGTTTGATTATACAGGTCAGGCAAGTGCGCTCGTGGGTGAACCTGCAGGCGTGATTCCTTTAGAGGGTGAGGTAGATTACGATTTCTATGTGGATACCGTAAGAACAAATTTATTGGGCGCAGGCGAAGTGACGACCTACAATCACAATGTCAATGGTTCCTACAAGTTGCCCTTTGATAAGATTCCGCTCATGGACTTTGTGACGGGTGACCTCAGGTACCAAAGCTCATTCCGTTGGGACAGGGCCCCTTTCGCTCAGGATACTTTAGGAGCAACGATCCAGAACTCACGTAATCTGAGTCTGAATGGACAAGCAAACTTCCTGAAGTTTTACAACCGGGTTCCCTACCTCAAAGAAATTAACAACAAACGCCCCAAACGTCCCACCGGCAGAGATGTGAGCAATGAGCGGAGAGATGGGTTTGGTGAGGTGAAAGAAGAAGAAGAAAAAAAGAAGCTGGACATCAATCCGATAGAACATATCCTTCGTTTTGCGATGGGGATTCAAAGCATCAGCGGAACATTTTCCCGCAATGAGGGTATTTTGCTTCCAGGATATGGCCAAACAAGTAAATGGGCAGGTTTTGATGAAAATCTAGAGGCTCCTGGATTGCTCTTTTTGGTGGGACATCAAAACACGGATGTTTTGGGGGACAGGAATGCTGACTTTGCGATGAATGCTGCTGAACAGGGTTGGTTGGTTCAACAGCCTTTCTTAAATCAGTCCTATACAGAGTCTTTCACGGAGAACTTCAATGTTCGAATGAACATCGAGCCGATCAAACATTTCAAGATCGAACTCACAGCAAACAGAAGTACTTCTCGCAACCACCAGAGTTTCTTCCGTTACGATGAAGATTCTGATGACTGGATTTATGAGTCACCAAATGAGACAGGAAATTTTACGGCAACGGTGATGTCTTGGCCTACTGCGTTTATGGATGATGATGAAGAATATAATTCTGACATTTGGGATGCTTTGTTGTTGAACAGATTAACGATATCGTCTCGTCTAAACGATGTGACATTCAATATAGACGACGCAAATCCTACTGGGTATTATCAAGGGTGGGGACCTACGTCACAAGATGTTGTAATTCCTGCCTTTTTGAGTGCTTATTTAGGTTTGGATCCCAGGACGATTTCACTTGATGTCATGAAGGCACCCGTCGCACCAAACTGGAGGGTTACCTACGATGGATTGACAAAAATACCGTCTCTCAAGAAAACCTTTAAAAGGTTTAACTTGTCGCATACTTACCGCTCTACGATGAGTACTTCGTATACGACAAACCTTCAGTATACCGAGGGTGAAAATGGACTTCCAACCGCTGTAGATAATGGAGATTACTCGAATTATATTTCCCAACGTCAATACAATACGGTCAGTATCACAGAGCAGCTTTCACCTTTAATAGGTTTGGATATGACGATTAAAACTGCGTCAGACAATGAGCCACAAATCAAAGTCGAGATCACGCGAGATCGAAACGTGAGTTTCGGACTTGCAAATTATCAGATTACAGAAACGAAGAGCAAAGGAATTGTGATTGGCGTAGGTTATAAGTTTGCCGACGTTCGCAATCCATTTTTGAAGACCTATGGCAAGCTCCCAATAAAGATGTTTAAAGAAACAGACTTCTTAATTCGTTGTGACATTAATATAAGAGACAACAGTACTGTGATACGCAAGATGGTAGAGCGTCAGAACCAAGTTACCGCGGGTCAAACCCTCGTGTCCATTAAAATTTCTGGAGATCTTGAGATTAGCGACAAAGTCACGCTTCGCGCGTTCTACGACCAACAGATTACAAAGGCTAAGATATCTACCTCATTTAACACATCTAATATTAATTCAGGTGTTGCGATTCGTTTCAACCTGACACAATAGACTATTTTTGCACGAATAAAATTTCTTTGCGATGAACTTTCCTACTGATTTATACTACACTGCAGACCACGAATGGGTGAGAATGGATGGAGATATTGCAACAATAGGTGTGACCCATTATGCCCAAGGGGAGTTGGGTGACATCGTATTTGTGGAAGTAGAAACAGAAGGAGAAACACTTGAGGCTGAAGAGGTATTTGGCACCATCGAAGCTGTTAAGACAGTCAGTGACCTCATTTTACCGATCACAGGTGAAATCATCGAAATGAATAAGGCAATCGATGATGATCCTTCATTAATAAATGACGATCCGTTCGGGGCAGGTTGGATTATTAAGGTACACGTGTCAAACCCATCTGACGTAGAAGGTTTAATGGACGCAACTGCATATGAAGCTTCTATTGGGTAGCTCTAGCTCTTAGATAAAATTTCATTAAGGTTTGTCCATCCCATCTTCAATAAAAGTGGTTAGAATACTCACCCCACCCTTTGTGTTGGCGGTGTTGATTGTCATCATGCATCTTATTCCAGTCTCGAACGTTGATCCTGCTTTGTGGTTGTCAAAATTTCACATTGACAAAGTGGTTCACGGTCTTGTTTTCGCACTTTTGTCGCTTTCCATGTCGGTCGCTTTCACCAAACTCAAGCTGTTTCCATATAAAATCCCTGTTTTAATGATGGTTATCTTGGTCAGTTGCACGGGTTTTGGCACAATACTTGAGATAATACAGGGGGAGTTGATTGTAGGTAGAACAGCCGATTTCCTTGATATAGTTGCTGATTGCGTGGGTTCAGCCCTCGCGTTTGTTGCATTTCGAGGAGTGTATGGCATTTTTCCGGGCCAAATCCCCGCCGATGTATTAATTTCGAATTCTAGAATATCGTCACATGATTAGTAGAAAAACCACTCAAGCAGACATAGAAAACAAACGCTCCACATTGCGAGCGTTGGGATTTATTGCTTCCTTGTCACTCGTATTAATTGCGCTTTCTTGGACCAGTTACGACGTGATCACGAGACAAGCTTTGAATTACGAAGCAGACCTTCTTGAAGATGAGGAGATTCCAATTAACATTGTAACCCCTCCACCACCACCTCCGCCGCCTCAACAAACGACTGTGATTGAGATTGTGGATGACGAAGAAGAAATTGAAATTGAACTTGAGATTGAAGACATCGAGTTGGATGAGGATACGGAGATCGAAATTATTGAAGAAGACGATGACGTCGATGACGACACGCCTTTTATGATTGTAGAGAACATGCCAGCACTTGCTCAATGTAAAACGATGAGGGGGGATGAGCGCCATCAGTGCACGCAAATGGAGATCATCAAGTATGTATCCAAAAACACCAAATACCCTCCAATTGCAAAAGATGCCGGGATTCAAGGAACTGTATTCGTTTACTTTGTGGTCGGAAAAGATGGCAAAGTAAAAGACGTCAAGGTGTTACGTGAAGTCGATTCTCGTTTGGACAAAGAAGCGAAGCGTGTCGTTGAATCGTTGCCACGTTTTGACCCAGGTTCGCAACGCGGCAAGAATGTGAGTGTACAATACACAATCCCTGTCAAGTTTATTATTAGATAATCAGGTTTGTGCGTTGCAACTTGCGTTGCTAGAAAATTTGAATGGCCTCAAAGTAGCCATCTAGAGCAAGAAGAAGATACAATGCGAAGAGGACTGAGCCCAGCTTGAGTCCTCTTTTTGCGTACAGATAGATCGATACAGTATCAATCACAATCCAGTATAGCCAGTTTTCATGGACCAAATTGATCATCAACCACGTAGCTACAAGACTGAATATTGTTGTGAAAGCATCCAGGTATGGCATGGAGGCATCTGTAGAATGTTTTAAAAACAGACCCAGCAACACCGTCCCCAATGTAGCTGTTGAGAGCCATATGGCATGCGTATATAGGGTGACCTGATCAGCAGATGTTCCGCCTTCTGAGATCAAATTGTATCCGTAGACAGCCATCCCAATATAGAAAAATTGAAGTGCACTTTCTGCATATATTTTTCTCTTCCAACACAGGAAAGCAAATAGCCCAGCACCTAATCCCGCAAAGATGTATCCTTCAGGCAACTCTCCCTTTAAATACATCCATGTATACGCGAGCGAAAAGACGACTGCGAGTGCTTCTATAAGTTTGGTCTGTAAGGAGCTAGACATCGAATCTTGACCGTATTTCTTGTTCAATAAAACCTAAACGTTGCTCCAGGGGTAGCATCGGAACGAAAACATATGCAAGCCCTCTACTTTCAAGCTTTTCACGAAACAGTTCGTTGACTTCAACTCTTTTGTTGTAATCGGGAAACAGTCTGATCGGATCAGGCTCCCATTCTTTCACGGTTTCACATAACAGATATAAGTCAACCTCTGAATCTGAATTGGATTGAATGTTGTCCTCTGAAACTTCTTTTCCGAACACCAGCTCAGACCAAACATCTAGCGCGAGTATTCCAGTATCGCAGAAGATTCCCTTTGCATTTGTATGAGACAGGAGCTTCGCAACTTCTTTTTCATTGAGCTTGTGCAATTGCTGCAAGGTTTTGAATGTTTCCTCACCATGTAACACGGCCTCATTTTCCCGGCAGAGTTCTAAGATATAGGGCCAGTTAAATCGTTCGGCAAGTGGCTTAATTAACGTTGATTTTCCAGAATTCTCTACGCCAGTGAGTACAATACGAAGTGGCTTATGCGTGACTACTAATGCTTTTTCAGGGCTACTCATCGAACGTGCAATTGCATGGTTCAGACAGTTCTAATTCAACATCAGGAAGAAGTTCACGCAACCAGGTTTGCTCCAGGTATGTCATGTCATTGTGCAGAAGATCTAAGGTCTGTAGGTTTTGAATGTTGCTCAGCGAAGCGGGGAAGTTCCTGATGAGGTTAGACCAAAGCCCAAGCCATTCGAGATTCCCCAAATGATCAATGTCTATGGGTATATCCGAGATTAAATTGTCACCTAAATAGACATAACTTAAGTTTTCTAATGTCAAAATGGCCACTGGGAATTCATCAAGTTTGTTGCGTTCAGCAGAAAACAGTTCCAATTTAGAGAGTTCGGAGATCCAAGCAGGGATTGCAACGATTCGGTTTTTATCCAGGCGAAGTTCCACGAGGTCTTTGTACTCCTTAATTTCTTCTGGGACCTTACTAAGCTTTTGTTTTGTTAAGTCAAGCCGTGTGATTTGCAGTCCATTTTCTGATGCGATTTGTGCATCTTCGATAGATTCATACATGGGGGCTTGCATTTGTGGAAAGCAAATGACAACACTGAAAAGCCACACCACAATCCCAAGGAACAAAGCGCGCTTCATTGTTGAGGAGGTTTCGTGTCTGCAAGGATCGACATCGCCTTTAATTTGTCATGATCTAGCGCGGCTTTTAATGCATCATGTCCAGAAAACTTCCTCTCCTCTCGAAGTCGATCTACAAACTGTACGTCAATCCGTTTCCCATAGCAATCACCTTCAAACCCTATAATATGTAATTCGATCGTATCATCAGACGCGTTCATTGTTGGACGATTTCCAATATTTAACATTCCCGGCATCCAATCTCCATCCTCAATTTTTGCCCAAACGACATATGCTCCTTTTGCAGGCACAATTTTTAATTCATCTTTTAATTGAAGATTCGCAGTTGGAAACCCCAGTGTTCTCCCGATTTGCTCCCCTTTTACAACGACTCCCGACATTGGGAAAAGGTGGGAAAGCAATGTGCCCGCATAGCCCACTTCGCCTTCGTAGATTGCATTTCTAATCTTCGTTGAGCTTACTCTCACGTTGCTGACCTTTTCAGCATCTAAGGCAGTTACGCCAAACCCAAACATCACCCCCATTTCTTTTAAATCCTCAAATGAACCTTCTCGATTCCTGCCAAATCGATGGTCATCCCCGATCACGACTTCTGCAGGTTTAATTCCTTCCACCAAGAGCCCTCGCACATATTCTAACGGTGTTAACCTCGCCAAATCCTTGTCAAATCTCGCCATGATTAAATGATCAAGCCCAGCATTCCCTAAAAGTTTGATTTTTTCGTCCTGTGAATTTAATAATTTTAATTTGTGGTTGTGTGGATGAAGAACAACTCTGGGGTGTGGATGGAACGTTAACAGCGCCGTTTCACCCCCTATTTCATTCGCCTTTTGTTCCAAAATTCGAATAACAGCCCTATGTCCGGCGTGTACACCATCGAAAGTTCCAATCGTTAACACGATGGGTTTTTCTATTTTAATTCTGTCTGTGAGGTGGTGTACTTTCAAGGTTGTAAAGTTATGCTTAAAGTTATGTTCTTCTATGCGTGAAATCTACTTCTCGTGTTGTATTTTTGCGCTCGATTACACAAGCCAGTCACAAAATTATGTCAACACAACAAGGAGTCGTTTCACAAGTTATCGGACCAGTCGTAGACGTTCGCTTTCCAGAAGGAGTTGAATTGCCTAACATACTTGATGCCCTTGTGGTAGATGGTGATGGCATCAAAGTGATTTTAGAAACCCAAAAGCATATCGGAGAAGACACCATTAGAGCCATTTCTATGGACGCTACCGAGGGACTTAGCCGTGGGATGAAGGTTACTGCAAAAGGGACTGGAATTCAGATGCCTGTTGGTGACGACATTAAAGGAAGACTCTTCAATGTTGTCGGAGATGCCATTGATGGAATCGGAGAGGTTAGCAAAGAAGGAGGACGTAACATCCACCAGTCTGCACCTAGGTTCGAAGATCTTTCTACTTCTACAGAAGTTTTGTTAACCGGAATTAAAGTCATCGATCTCATCGATCCCTATTCAAAGGGTGGTAAAATTGGTTTGTTTGGCGGAGCGGGTGTAGGTAAGACAGTACTTATCATGGAGCTGATTAATAACATCGCGAAGGGATACGAGGGTATCTCAGTATTTGCGGGTGTAGGTGAGCGTACACGTGAAGGAAATGATCTTCTTCGTGAGATGATCGAGTCTGGGGTCATTAAGTACGGTAAGGCATTCGTTGAAAGCATGGAGGCTGGAGGCTGGGACCTTTCTAAAGTAGACAAGGAAGAACTTAAGGATTCTCAAGCTACACTTGTATTCGGACAAATGAATGAGCCTCCTGGAGCGCGTGCTCGAGTTGCTCTTTCAGGTCTTACTGTTGCTGAATATTTCCGTGATGGTGATGAAGAATCTGGAGGACGTGATATTCTATTCTTTATTGACAATATTTTCCGCTTCACGCAAGCTGGATCGGAAGTTTCGGCTCTTTTAGGTCGTATGCCTTCTGCTGTTGGTTACCAGCCAACTCTCGCGACAGAGATGGGTGTGATGCAAGAGAGAATTACCTCGACGAAGAGAGGTTCGATTACATCTGTGCAAGCTGTTTATGTGCCTGCGGATGATTTGACAGACCCTGCTCCAGCAACGACGTTTGCTCACCTTGATGCAACGACAGTTCTTTCTCGTAAGATTGCATCACTCGGTATTTATCCAGCTGTGGATCCACTCGATTCTACATCTCGTATCCTTAACCCAGAAATTGTCGGTCAGGAACACTACGATTGTGCAGAGAATGTAAAGCAGATTCTACAACGCTATAAAGAACTTCAGGATATTATAGCAATTCTAGGAATGGATGAGCTTTCGGAGGAGGACAAGCAAGCGGTAAACCGTGCGCGTCGTATCAGCCGTTTCCTTTCTCAACCATTCCATGTTGCGACACAATTTACTGGAATTGAAGGCGTTCTTGTCCCTCTCGAAGACACCATTAAGGGATTCAATATGATTCTGAACGGTGAACTAGATCAATATCCAGAGGCAGCGTTTAACCTCAAAGGAAACATTGAGGATGTGATTGCTGCAGGAGAGAAAATGCTCGCAGAAGTCGCATAAGATGACAGTAGATATTCTTACACCGGACAAGCATCTTTTTGATGGAGAAGCCAGTTATGTAGGGCTTCCCGGAATCGGTGGCCGTTTGGGTATTTTGAGCAATCACGCACCTTTGGTGACGACACTTGCATCAGGTGAAATTACCGTGAAGACAGACAAGGAGGAATTGTCTTTTAATGTGAAGGGGGGCACGGTTGAAGTACTCAACAATCACGTGACCATTCTTGCGCAGTAAGAATCTCTTGTTTGTACGCTAGGGATGATGATAAGGCTCTCCTTTAAGTATCGTATGTGCCCTGTAGATCTGTTCAACAGCAAAAATTCGGATCAATTGATGCGGAAAAGTCAATGGTCCCAAGGCCCATTTTTCATTTGCTTTGCGCTTGATTGACGGATCAAAACCATAGGGTCCTCCGATTAAAAAAGCAATATGTTTGAGTCCCCTGACCTGTAATTTCTCAAGGTGCTTCGCAAACTCCATCGATCCATATACTTTCCCATGTTCATCTAGAAGGATTAAATAATCTACGCCTTCTAATGCTTTTTCCTGAAGAATGGCTTCCTCCTTCATGACTCTTTTTGAATCCGCTTTCGCGAATTTGCTTTTCAGGTTTGCGGTCTCAATAAAGGAAAAACGTCCATATCGCACCATCCTTTTGGCATATTCTTCTATCCCAGTCTTAATCCAAACCGCATTTGTCTTGCCCGTAGCTATAATTGATATCTGCACGCTGTTAAGTTAAGGTTTGTAGGGCATTATCTTCGCACCATGCTGAATGATGATATGAAGAGTTTTATTGCCTATTCTCTGAAGGAGGATTTGGGATCAGGAGACGTTACTTCTGAATCGAGTGTTCCCGAAGATTTGGTGGAAAAAGGTTTTATTCTTGCAAAGGAATCAGGTGTTATTGCCGGGATTAACGTGGCAAAGGAGGTGTTTCACCAAATAGATTCGAATCTTACATGTCAGACATTCGTGAAAGATGGAACCCGGGTGAAGTCGGGAGATGTGGTGATCGAGCTGCACGGGTTGGCAAGAAGTATTCTCTCAGGAGAACGTTTGGCCTTAAATTTCATGCAACGCATGAGTGGAATTGCCACAAGGACAGCTGAGATTGTTCAAATTCTTGATGGGACGGACACCCAAGTTTTAGATACAAGGAAGACGACTCCTGGTTTGAGAGGGTTTGAAAAATGGGCTGTGAGCATTGGGGGTGGTGTCAATCACAGGATGGGTCTTTACGATATGATTCTGCTTAAGGACAATCACGTTGATTACGCAGGGGGTATGACAGAAGCCCTTCACAAGGTTGCCGAGTACCAAAAAAACAGAGATGATGCGTTGCCAGTTTTGCCTCTCGTGATTGAGACGAGGTCTTTTCAAGAAATCGAAGATGCCATTGCCGCTTCACAAAAGGCGGAGATCGTGATAGAGAGAATCCTATTGGACAATTTCGGGCCAGAAAAAGTAGCAGAAGCAGTCGAGAGTTATGGACATCTGGTGACCTTAGAAGCTTCAGGTGGAATTACTCCAGAGAACGTAAATGAATATGGTGAAACGGGAGTGGATTTTGTGAGTATGGGCTACATGACGCACTCAGCCAAAAGTTTGGATTTGAGTTTAAAAAGTTCGCCAAATGTCTAATTCTCCCAGTTCAAAACCAATGAATCCATTCATGAATTGGGTTAAGAATCTCCAATGGGTCATCAATACTCAGAAATTTTTACGTTCAAAAACGCCATGGGGTGTCGAGGGGATGACCCTCTACGATGTGTTGAGATTTTTTGGACTTGGATTAATAAATGGATCGGTATCAATTCGGGCAGCATCCATTTCCTTTCGTCTGTTGCTCGCGTTTTTCCCAGCAATGATTTTGCTTCTCAGTTTGCTGCCCCATACGCCATTAGAACCTGATGCTGTTCTTGACGCCTTGCTTCTTTTTTTTCCAGGAGAAACAGTGAGCCTTTTTGAACAATCGGTCAGCGATTTACTTGAGAAAAGTCACGGGTCCGTGCTTTCCATAGGGTTTGTCCTCACGGTCGTGTATGCCTCTAACAGTGTGAATGCGATCCTTGCAGGCTTCAATGCAAGCTATCTGTTAGATAAAAAAGGAAATGCGTTCATTTACTCTTTGATGTCTCTGTTGCTCCTAGTTATTCTGGTATTTATGCTTGGTGTTGCCGTCTTGCTCATTGGTTTTAGCGGACAAGCATTGACTTGGGTATCCTCAAATGGATGGCTTCCGGGGGGGCTGGTTCCTTGGCTCAATGCAGCCCGATGGACGCTTTCTCTGATCCTCGTTTATTTCTCAGTTTCTTTGCTTTATCATTTTGGGAACAGCGAAAGAGACAAATGGCGAACCTTTACTCCGGGTGCGACAATGACCACGCTACTTATCGTGTCTCTTTCTGTTGGCTTTGGATATTTCATTATGTATCTGGATAGTTTTAACAGGCTATATGGTTCTTTAGGTACTTTCTTGTTGCTGTTGGTATGGATCAATGCGAACAGCTCAGTCTTGTTGTTGGGATTTGAATTCAATGTCAGTATCCACAAAGCGAGAAATGAAGCACGAAGCAACTTGCAAACAAAATCGAAAACAACGTAATTAGCGACATGATGATATTAAAGCAAATCCCTTTGTTAGGCACCTTGTTGCTGATTTCCGTTTTTTCTTTTTCCCAAACTTCCATTGAGGGTCTTTGGAAAACGATCGACGATGAAACAGGTCGCATTAAAAGTGTCGTTGAAATTACTGAAAAGAATGGTCAATTCTATGGGACAATCGTGGAGCTTTTCCGACTTCCTGAGGAGGATCAGAACCCGATATGTGATCTGTGCGAGGACGATAGAAAAGATATTCCAGCCCTTGGCATGGAGATCGTGAGGAACATGGTTCTTTCTGACGGAGAGACTCAGGAATGGGAAGATGGTACGATTTGTGACCCCAAGAAGGGTTCTATATACGATTGCGAAATGTGGTTCGCAGATGGAGATATCGACGTCCTCAAAGTTCGCGGATATATTTGGTTCATTTTCAGAACACAGGATTGGCTTCGCGTCAAGGACTAAGTCAGCTTATCTAGGAGCTCTGAGAGTTCTTTTGTTAATTCCTTTCTCTCATATGGAGACGGATCAATTTTCCCCTGTCCATCCCCAACAATGGCATTGTGTAGCATTTTATATGCTGCTTGATCATCATTGTGGCCGCAAAATGGGAGCCCCCACTCTGTTAAGCGCGTAGATAAATCGCTCGGACTGTTGCAAATCGAAAAGATTGGCTTTTGAGTCGCGATGTACTCAAATACTTTTCCTGGAGTACATTTCCTCGCAGGATCGGTGTTGTTTTGGACCAAAAGGAGTGCATCACAATTCATCATTTCTAGAATTGCTTCCTTGTGACTCATGCCAGGCAAGTGTTGTATGCAATCGGTATGTTCCATGTCCTTCCGAACTTCTTCCCCGATACTTCCCACGAGTATGATTTCTACCTTCCTCTCTTGCTCAGAATTCCATTTCGTGACAGCTTTCCAAAGCCCAGGAGCGTTCCTCGAACCATATAAAGCTCCGAAATGCCCTATCCGAAAACGCTTCCTATTGTCAGAACCGGATTTGATGTTTTCAAAATCATTGTTGTCCCAACCGTTTGGTATGAGGGTATGCTTGTTTTTATCTGAGATTTCTAAATGTGCATTTGCTACAGATGGAGAATTGATGAGAATGTGATCGCAGTTTTTTACCACTTCTCGTTCCATTTCCACGAGTTTTTTCCGAGCTCTTGCACCCATTTTAAATTCGTCCAAATAGTCCATGTCAGACCATGGGTCTCGGAAATCAGTAAGCCATATTAAATCGGGAAAAGATTTCTTCACGTTCAGTGCGATGAGATGCATGCTGTGTGGGGGGCCAGTTGATATAATTGCATCCACATGGTTCTTTGCAAGCCATTTTTTGAGAAATCTGGTGGACGGTTTAACCCAAGCTGCCCTTGCATCTGGTATGAAAATATTTCCCCTGACCCATCTTGTCAATTCGCTGATCAGAGATTTGTTTCCGCCCTTTTTGTTTTCTGCTCCTGTGCGTCCCGTTGATTTCCCTCCTCCTATGGCAGCAACCACTCTCGAGGGCTCAAAAATGGGTAATTTTAATACAGTGACGCCTTCAGGAATCTCTTTTAACAAGCTGGGATCAACAACGGGAACATCTGGATTTTCTGGTGTGAAAATAACAGGGTCCCATCCAAAGCCGTTTAAATATTTTGAAAATTTCAACCAGCGTTGTACCCCTGCACCACCAGATGGTGGCCAGTAATACGTAATGATCAGTACTTTTTTATTTTTCTTTGAGTGATCCAAACTAATACGAAATTACGGGAGGATCAAGTACCACACAGTATTCACAGTAATGCGACTCTTCATTGTGAGATATTTTTTTTCCATCTTTACGAAAGGAAGCGAGTCTCATTCCAATCCAATCTAAGAATCGATCAACATCATTTTTTGTAATGTCTGTGCTGTCATTGATTGTCAGAGTGAGCAATCCAGAGTGAACATTTCTCCCTGAGCGAATTGCCGCATTTACGACATCTAAATTTCCATCTCTCTTTAACAGCATCGCACAGTACACAAGAAGCTGAAGTGCTTTGCTTGCTTTCCCTCGATTTAACTTTCCATCCTCACCGTCCCAATCCCCTGTATTTGAATCTTTCAGATTCAGTTCGGATTGAGTTGCTTGTCCAGTTTTATAATCCACTACGCGTGTAACGCCATTTATCTTTTCAACCCGATCCGCCATGCCGAAGAATTTTATTTCACTCCCATCCTTCAAGGTATAAGTCGCATCTATTTGCTCTTCTAATCCTGTAATGGTGATGTGACATCCGTCCTTATTTAACTCTGCAATCTCCCGTTTAAGTATTTTTTTAATCGTAGATCTCGCGGAGCGAATAAGTAAAAAATTCTCTCCTCGGTCAGATGGTCCATATTTATACTCTTCGGCAATGGCATCAGCGAGCAGCTCGTCAACTTGAGAGAGTATGTCTTTCAGATGTGAGTCTTTCAGAGTCACATTCAGGGCTGTTTTTTTAAGACCTTCTTCAAAGACTTTATGTACGATTGACCCCAGTGTGTTGCTTTGTATGCTCTCCTCTAAATCTGTGGGTTCAGACAACTTTAATAAATATCTGTATGTAAAATTACGTTCACAGGTGAGCATCTTATTTATGGCAGACGGGGACATCCCATCTCCCATCCACTTGTGAAATCTCTCCTTCATAAAGTCATTTAATTCCAGTCCTGGAATTTCGGGCCTCTCATCAGGTAGTGGCATGTTGAAGGTAAAGAGCTCCGTCTCGAAATGTTTTTTTAACTGCAGGATATAACGACTTGATTCTACACCATCCTTGCCTCCAGTTCTATGAAGTAGATGCATCTCGGTCGACCTGTTTAACAGTCGATATAAGCTGTATGCATATGCTGCCTCTCGTTCATGTCTTCCTGGAAAACCCAAATTGTTTTGAAGGTCAACCGGAATGTAACTGTCAATAATCTCCTGTTTAGGCATCGCCCCCTCATTGCAATCAAGAACGATGACTCGATCGTAATCAAGTGCCCGTGTTTCGGTAAGCCCCATGATCTGTAAACCTTTTGCAGGTTCACCCAGTAAATTGACTTTCTCGATACTCAGTAATTTCTGCATAAGCATTCTCACATCCTCCGAGGTTTTGCACGGATTGTGCTTGGATTGCAAGCGCCCCATGACACTTACCACGCGTCTTACACAATTCCAACCCGCCTTTACCCATGGGTTTTCTTCATTCTCTAATTGCTTTCCAAGTTTTTCTGTCCATACACCAAGTTCTTTTAGGTATTTATCTGCCTGGTCTGTTTTTAATGATCTGAGGTCTGAAACGAACGCATAAAAGGGCCCTTTTGAAACCTCTTTCAGGAGTTCGTCACTGACCCAAACCGCGTGTTTCTCAGCGAGTATATGAAGGGTATGCGCTGCATCTTTTCGGTAATCGTTTGCAATTTGTTGACTCGAAAGTGCCATTAAATCTTCATATCTCCACGCACGACCTTTTCGTGTTGTCATGCGATTTACAAGATTGATGAATGGGTGTATCGGCGTCTCTCGAATGCTTAACCCCATGGTTACATTGTAGCCATCTTTACAGTATGGCAGTGCTTGTAATAGCATAGGTAGGGTCGAAGCATCGGGCAATACGATGACCGTCTTTCCCTTCTCGTCATCTGAAAGCTCAGAGACAATCTGTCTTACGTACTGGCATGAACTCATGACACTGCTACATTCGACAATCTTTATTTTAGGTGGTTTTTCTTGAATTCTTGACTTGATGAAATTCGGCGGACTTTGAATGTCACGGTGAATGTCTCTGATGAAATAGCCCGCTTCCATTTGTCTATCTTCCACATACAATTGATCCGCGTCGGGCAGGTAACTTAATTTCCCCGCTGCGCGCCATTTTTTCATATACAAGAGCTCACTTCCTGTCAATGCTGCCAAACCAGCAGCGTACACCATGTCGTACCCGTTCGTCTTTCCCTCCTCTGCAACTTTTCGACTGAGTTTGGCCTTGGTCACAAGTCCATCTTCTGAAAGAACCTCATGCAATTTCGTGTACAAGGTTGGAAGTCGATCCCACTGCTTCATAAAGATGATTTGGTCTTCAGTGAGTTCCTGGTCTGGCGCAAAACTCCATTCTTCAATTTCTTTTATATCTCTTAGATTTTTAAAGACAGCCAATGCATCTTTCAAATGATGGTCAATGGCGTGGAAATCCGACAAGGCGATAGGCCCCCAGTTTAAAAACGATGTGAAGCCATCTCTTCCTTCTGGCAAATGAACTTGGACGGCATAGAGCCTTGCGAGTACTTCTAAGTTTTCTGCCAAAGAAAACGATTCATCCCCCTCCATAAATGCACCCAGTGTCATCACCTTAGGCATGCGGCATGGTTTCCCGACAACTTTAGCGAATGCTCGTTTAAAGGCATTAACGGCTCTAAAACTAGGCAACACGACGGCACATTTCTCAGGTTTTTCATGCTGACAAAGGATGTTTGCAGCGTCTTCTAGGAACGTTTGAGAGCGAAGTGTGATAGAGTGGGTTTTATTCAAGATCAGAAGGTCCTATTCAATCCTTCAAGGTAAAGCCATTGCGGATAAATTTCCACCAAAGTTTCCGAGATTCTTGTTCTGTAAACACCGACTTCACTTCTCCCCAAATTGATTTTTTCGGTGTTGCAACCGTATTCTTCTTTGGACCTTGAGCCACAACTTCTGCTTCAACGACTTCTTGAACCTCAACGACTTCTTCAACGACAGCGTCAATCTCAGTTTTTTTCTCTGTTTGATTGAGTATTTCCTGCAACTCGTCAGCCACTTTAAACCTTTCTTGCGCTTGCGCTTTATACCCCTTTGCCTCCTCTAAAATACCCAGATTGTTGTGTGCGATTGTATCCTCAGGATCGAGTTCAATGGCATGTTTGTAGTCCTCTATGGCTGCGTCTGTATCCCCTGCAGCTTGTTTCATCCACCCCCTAGACGCAAATCTGTAGCTGTAATCAGGTTGTAAAATTGCGGCTTCATTGAGGTCTTCAATGGCCTCGGCGGTAGAGCCTGTATGAAATTTACAGATTGCTCTGTCGTGGAACGCATTGGGGTCTAAATGGTCTTTTTCAGTTGATGAAAACCAAGTATTCCAATCGATCAATGCGGCCTTCCAATCGCGTTGCTCCATAAAACGTGAGGCACGTTTTCGAATTGCATTATTTGCTGTTTCTAAAGTCACTCTGCGAATGTAAAGTTTTTACCATTTGTATTGTAGTTTTATCAAACGATATTACTACAAAAATGAACACATTGTCACATTCATCACGTCTCAACCAAACCACACCTGATTGAAAGTTACCACAGATGTTGATATAACCCACGAACTTACATTTCACGTTCCGGCATTTGCAAGTCGCTATATCGAAGTGAAAGATGACAATCAGGTTCGTGATGCACTTTCTTTTGGTAAAAAAGAAGGTCTAAACATTTTGATTTTAGGGGGGGGGAGCAATATGCTTTTCCATTCTAATTTCCAGGGTCTTGTTGTTAAAATTGCGAGCCGGGGAATCGATGTTTTGCATGACGATGGTCGGGTATTGGAAGTGGTCGCAGAGGCAGGAGAAATGTGGCATCATTTCGTGATGCATACAATTGAGAGCGGTTGGGGGGGCTTAGAAAACTTAGCACTTATTCCAGGATGCGTCGGAGCCAGTCCCATGCAGAACATAGGTGCCTATGGCGTAGAGATTAAGGATGTTTTTTCATGGCTTGAAGCCATAAATATTGAAAGTGGCGAGTGCACTAGATTTCATTTAGAGGATTGCAAATTTGGCTACCGTGAATCGATATTTAAACTTGAGGAAAAGGGCAAATGGGTCATCGTAAGGGTCGCCTTTAGACTCGACCGACAATCTGAACTGAAAACGGGATATGGCTCCTTAGAATCAGAACTTTCGGAAATATCGAAGGAAAATGTCACCCACAGTGACGTGGCAAATGCCGTGGTGAAAATCAGAAATTCGAAACTTCCCAATCCAGATATCCTTGGGAATGCAGGCTCTTTTTTCAAAAACCCTGTGATCGATCACAACGTGTTTTCGGACCTAGAACATAACTATCCAGAGATTCCCAACTATCCTCAAACAGACGGAAGCGTCAAATTGGCTGCTGGATGGCTGATTGATCAAGCGGGTTGGAAAGGGCACAGCAGGGGGACGCATGGTGTACATGACAAACAAGCATTGGTTCTTGTAAACAGGGGGGGGGCTAGCGGCCTTGAGATATGGGAACTCGCAACAGACATCATGACAAGTGTAGAAAATAAATTTGGGATTAAACTTGAGCCAGAAGTAAACCAAATTGGGATGATTCTGCCTTAGTAATCGACGCAAGGATGGTAAGATGGAGGGCCATCTTTTTTACTCACATCCCAAAGGTATTTTAATGAAATCTCATGTGAACCTCCAGATGTAGCAATTCCGAGTTTGCTCAAAGTAAGATCGTAACTGTATCCCATTCTCCACATTTTATTTCCAAATCCGAATACAAAACTCACAGCGTCGATGTCGATTGATCCATCTGCAGCCTGTTGTATTACGGGAATACCTCTGTACCAAACCCCTACAGTCATGACATTCAAGTCGTAGTATGCCCCCAAATCTAGTTGATCAAATAATCCTTGATTTGTGTAATTGAAGGCGAATACGATGTCCTTCGTATGCCTCGCCTTAGGTCCACGCTTCAGGGACATCCGTCCTCCACCATGCGCGGACAATCTCATTTCTAATTTTTCTGCATACTCATGACTGATACTGTGATTGGGCGTATTCAGATGGTCGGCAGATAATCCAAACCAAGACTTTCGACTCACGATCAGGAACCCAGTTCCCATATCGATATACTGTTTTCCAGTTCCTAGACCTTGCTCAAGTGTCGTCGAAGCATCATTGCGAAGGAGCTGATCCATAAACGTGAGTGCATTAAGATTCACGGATCGACTTGCGAGTCCGATCTGTAGCGCTGGACGAACAAATGTGCGCGGTCCAAGTTGGAATTCATATGCATATTGAAAGGCGACACGGGAAGAGCGTAAAGCGCCAGCTCCCGCCTCCTCGTGGCTGATTAGAACCCCAAGTCCACCATTGTGATCAAAAGTGGGTCGATCGTATGCAATTTGAAATCCTGTGTATGCTTGTGGTAAACTTGCCCATTGAGCTCTGTATAACGTCACGGCTCTTGCTTGGCCAGTCGCGCCAACATATCCTGGGTTGATCGAAGTCGGAGCTGCATTGTACTGTGTGAAATGCATGTCTTGAGCCTTCACAGAAGATGTGCACCAAACAAATGCAAACACAGTCATTGCAGCAATAAATATGCGTTTGGGATCTAAGTGAAGGAAGAATATCATATCCTTTAATACGTATCTAAACGAACAAAGGTTACAATTTCTAGGCGGTTATTTTGCCATTAAAGTCACCGTTCCAGCTCTTTGTAATTTCCTGCCATCACTTAGAATTGCAACAGCCTTATACGCATATACATCCTGAGGTGTAAGTACCCCATTCACATATCCATCCCATCCAATGTTTACATCAGATGAATAGAAAATCTGTTCACCAAGTTTATTGAAAACGAACAGTTCGTACTCAATGATTCCAGCATGTAGTGGTCGGAATACGTTGTTGTCATAAGCCTGTGGATCATACATTCCTCCATTTCCACCACCGCTAAGTGGGGTGAAGGCAGTGGGGAAGGTCATTTGCCCGCCTGGTTTTGCGAGTATTGCATCAACCAAAGTGAATGTGGTTGCACATCCCCACTCATTATCCGCGGTTAATGAAACAGTATATACTCCCTCTCCGGTGTACTCATGTATGGGGTGTTCACTTGTAGAGGTTGTTCCGTCTCCGAAATACCAAACAAATTCAGATGCATCTGCCGATAAATTCATGTGATAAACCGGCTCGCCTGGAGCAAAGACCTCCGTCGGAGAAAGCGTAAATGCGGCTTGTGCTTTTGGATAAACGACGACTGTCGCGTAATGGGTGTCTTCCAGAACGGTTCCTTCATACCCATACACTTCAAGCTTAATATCGTACGTACCAGGTTGCTCATACGTATGCGAAGGATGTTCCGCAGCATGGGTCGTTCCATCACCGAAATCCCAACGGTATTCATCCGCATATTGTGAGAAATTTGTAAAATCTATTTTTAATGGTGCACATCCTTCACCACCTCCCAAAAAGCTTATTTCCGGTGTAGGCGCCAAAATCTTGATGTTTTGGGATGCGTTGTCACCACAATATCCATTGTTGACATCAAGAGCGATGTTGTAGCTTCCCCAGGTCTCAAAAGTGTGACTTCCTGGTTCTGAATCTGTGCTGACAGTTCCATCCCCGAAATTCCACATATTCGAACTTGCCCCCCCTGCCAGCGTTGCGTTTTCAATCTCTACGGTTGTATTTGGGAATGTTTGAATGATTGGGGTAACAGTGAATCCAGCATGTGGAGCAGCATAAACTTCAATATTTGTACGAACTGTATCTGTACATCCGAATGATGATGTTACAGCGAGAGAAATCGTGAACGTGGTGTCCTGATCTGCAAAAGGGGTCGTGAATGTAT
>CAWVRV010000014.1:0-43103 GCA_963932755.1 uncultured Flavobacteriales bacterium
CATGCTGACCTGCCCCTGCTGTTGCTTTCACGTAAGTGACCAGTTCCATATCACCACCCTTCACTTCTGAAACTTTTCGCTCCGCTAGTGAAGTCTCAATTGAGGCTGCGTAATTCGGTGATTCAAACTGATCATTTCCTGCCATATTTCCATCGTGAATGGCACTGTTCCAATCCGAATCCGAGTAAAGAGCGTCCAATGTGTAAGCACCATTGTACTGACTGCGAAGGAAGGTGTACCAATCTGAATTTTCAGCATTTGACCAAACCAAGAATGACTCTTGCGCCGCTCTAGTGTTGAACAGAGGCTCAATGGCAGGTTGGACAAGATCGATTCGGCCAGCGCGAAGACTTAAGTCATTCCAGCTTTCTAGATAATGGTGATCAGGCGCTACAAATGTTGAACGACTTGCCGTTTCATCAGCAACGCCATTCATACTCACAGAAGTAGACACCTTTGCTAAGCCAGAATTAAAGGCTTGAGCGTTTGGCATGTCGTAGGAAGGATTGCAACCATATGTAATCAGCGTTGACACCTTGCCTGAATTCATGTCCGCAATTAATTGTGTCGCGGCAGATTCATCTCCGCGATACGCTTGAGAAGGTCTTTCTAGGTCAATTGTCGCTCCGTAATTCCCCAACAGTTGGTTGATCGCTGCAACAATCGTCTGGGTTGAAAGATCGTTTGTTCCGGCAATCAGCAATGATTCTCCCTTTGAGCCTGAAAGTGCATTTGCTGCAGCTTTGACACGAGAAGAAAGTTTTGCATCTAAGTTCGATACTGCGCCCCCTTTTAAAACAGCAAGGATTCCTGCTGCAACTTTCCCCTCCTCAGATGGGCTGATCATCGTTCGAACATCTGCATTCGTACCTGTCATTGACATGACCGATTCAAACTGAAAATGCTTTGATTGAGATCCACTGTTTGGATTTCTGAGTGACGCATAATCAGGTGCAAACTGTGTTGAAGTAAGCCAAGAGTTTAAGAAATCCGCTGCGATACTGACAACGACTTTGGCTTTTGAAAAGTCATAATGTGGAACTGCATTTACACCAAAAGATGCGGCTTGTGCCTCACGAAGCGCGCTGTAAGAAATCGCATCGTATTGAATGTGTTCAGCTCCAAGTGATTCGATCGCTTTTCTTGTAGATGGACTGACAATCGTATTTGAAAGAACGACTGCTCTTCCATTGCCATTGATTGATTCAGAAACTGCAGTATCAAGGTCCGACCAAGTTGCCGACTCACCCTTTTTTGTAGGGCCTTCCAAACGCGCTTTGTCATACAGCTCCATGACAGAACCTATCACACGCGCATTCACTTTACCAGCTCCTGTACCAGTGGCTGCATTTCCTTTTACAAAAATCGGACGCCCCTCTCTTGTTTTAACTAAAATGTTCGCGTAATCCATTCCGTCGTAGTAGGAAGACGCATAGTAATTCGCAACACCAGGCGTAATTTCAGCTGGCTTATTTGTGTAGGGAATAGACTTTATTACGGGTGTCTCACAAGCCGCAAGCGTAGCTGCCGTGAGAGAGAAACCCATAAATTTCAAAAAATCTCGACGACCTGTGGTCGCTGAATTTAATTTCTCGTCTGCTAAAAATTTGTCAACAGGGATTTGCTCTTGGAATTCCTTAGATTGGATTTCCTGGAAAGCATCCGTGCCGTCTAATTCGTCTAAACCGGACCAGTATTTTTTCGTATTAGCCATGTGGCGTCAGAATCAGGGGTTCAATAGTGACACTTGGAGCATTCCCAGCCACCAAGTTCTCTAACAGTGATTTTATCATCTTCTAGGTAGCGACGTAATTCCTCATTTCCTCTTTCAGAGTCATTGAGTCTTTCATGAAGCTCTTCGTAATATCCGTTGCTGGTCATATCAACCTCTGCCTTGTTGTGGCATTCAAGACACCATCCCATAGTAAGGGTTGGCTTTGACAGTTGAATTAAACCAGGAAATGCATCTACCAATTCATTGATCTCCTCCACTGGGGCAATACGTCCTACACTGTATGTGCTGACGTCACCGTGGCAGTTTTGGCACTGAAGACCACCAACAGTGACATGTTGTTGATGGCTGAAGAACACGTGGTCAGGGAGGTTATGCACCTTGTTCCACTTGATGGGCTCACCGTCATAACTGTCCTGAGGCAATACATTGCCAATCTCCCCTTCACCATCTATGTATGTCCCTGAGTTTGAATCAAAACCTATCGCAGCGTAAATCTTTTCGATCTCTGCCGTGCCAGATATTTTTCCTTTTTTAATTGCTTTGTGGCAATTCATACAAACGTTTGCACTAGGGATTCCAGCATGTTTCGATTCGTAAGCACTGTGGTGACAGTACTTGCAATCTATTTCGTTCTCACAAACGTGAACGCTGTGGATGAAGGCAATGGGTTGATCCGGGCTGTAGTCGGCATAAAGACCAATGTCCATGAGCGCTGAGTAACCAGCAACTACAAGATATAAGACAAAGAATACGCCCAGCAGAGAAACAACTACAAGGTTGTTCCAAATCCATCCGCCTAACCGCTGCATATAACTGGAATCAGGCAACAACTCCTCACCATTTTTCTCTGCCAATACATCTGTTAATGAACGTTTCACACCCGACGCACCAAGTGCAATCGAGATGAAAAGAACAAACAGAATCAGGAACCAAATCGCATTCCCAGATTCAGATTCCTCTACTTTGTCATCATCTATCGTAGGACAATCTGCACTCGCATCCGCAGTAGCCCCTAGAACTTCTGGAGGATTAATTACGTAGGCCATAATGTCTGCAATTTCCTCCTTAGAAACAGCTTGAGCTGTCATCCATCCGTAGGTTCCTACATAACGATCGACCAATCCTTTGATATACTTGTCTCCGGATTCATGGGCCTCTTGCGGGTTTTGAATCCACTGAACAAGCATCTCATCGCTTGAACCCCATCGATCCTGAATGCCTGACAAACCCGGCCCTACAAGGACTTCATCTGTAATCTTATGGCAAGACGCACAGTTTGTATTAAACAGCGTTTGGCCATTTATAGGGTCACCAACCTCCCAGATGCTTTGTGCACCGATTCCAGAAACCTGGAAAAATAGAATTGCACATATAGCCAGTGCTAAATGTTGAACGCGGATCAAACGACTGTTCATAGGTTTTTTCATATCAATCGAGTACACTCAATTATCGCGCAAAAATACAATGAAATATACGTTTATCATATCATTATGTCATAGCAATGTCAGCAGCTTTGCTTATTTAGACTGTTTCCAAACAATATATTAATTTGTAAGGCGCTTAAAATGAATACATCCATTAGATTTGCATTATGAATAAGCTTGATCGATTAATTTTAAACCTCACGACTGTGGCCTTGTGTTTCTTCGCTGAACCTTCATCGAGCTTCGCCCAGGAGGCTCGATCTTGGTGGAAAAACATATTTCGATCAGCACCCGACACAACCCAAGTTGTTGCACAAATAATCCCCTTGGACAGTGCCATTACAATTCACGAAAACAGCATTGCACAGTTTGATTCTATCCTTGTTGTAGATGAAATCGACGTACTAGAAAAAAGAATCGGAATCGGGAACGTTCAAATTTATATGGACTCCTCAATTATGAGCATCAATGCAAATGCGCTTGATGAGGTTCAATATCTAAAAGGATATCGTGTTCAAATTCATTTCGGCGATCTAGAAAGTGCACGTGAAGTTCGCGCCAAATGCAGACATCAACTTGCAGGAAAAAAGGTCTATCTGGAATCAATCGCACCAAACTACATTGTCTCCGTAGGGAACTATAGAGATCGATGGGAGGCCGAATTTGAATTGGGAGCATTGAAAAAACGCTATCCTAATGCAGTAATTGTCCCAACGGATATAGAAACCCCTAAACTTTAAACGCCTGTAGGTCAGCTCTCTAACGTTTGTTTAACCTCTATTTCTTCGTAAGCCTCGATGACGTCGCCGACTTTAATGTCGTTAAACTTGTCAATATTTAGTCCGCACTCGTATCCTTTTGCAACTTCCTTTGCGTCGTCTTTGAATCTCTTGAGTGAACCTAACAAGCCCGTATAAACGACGATTCCTTCACGAAGCACACGAACCTTGTTGGAACGTAAAATCTTGCCCTCATTGACGATACATCCGGCAATCGTTCCGATTTTAGAAATCTTAAAGGTCTCACGAATTTCCGCACTTCCTACAACTTTCTCTTCAATCTTGGCTGACAGAAGTCCCTCCATCGCTTCACGAATCTCTTCAATGGCTTTGTAGATGACAGAGTACAGTTTGATCTGTACTTCCTCTTCTTCTGCGAGTTTACGAGCCGTTGCTGAAGGACGTACTTGGAAGCCAATAATGTAAGCGTTTGATGCAGACGCAAGGAGTATATCTGATTCTGAAATCTGACCTACTGCCTTGTGGATGATCTTCACTTGAACCTTCTCCGTAGAAAGTTTTTCCAGAGAATCACCGAGCGCCTCGATAGATCCATCTACGTCACCTTTAACAATCAGGTTAAGCTCCTTGAATTCTCCCACAGCGATACGACGTCCCAATTCCTCAAGAGTGACACTCTTCTGAGTACGTACACCCTGTTCACGTTGACGCTGCTGTCTTTTAACAGCGATAGTACGCGCTTCTTTCTCGTCTTCAAATACGTTGAAATTATCTCCTGCATTGGGCGCTCCATCAAAACCGAGAACAGAGACAGGAACGGAAGGTCCAGCTTCATCAACACGGTTTCCGCGTTCATCGAACATCGCTTTAATTTTGCCTGAATACTGACCTGCAAGGATAGGGTCTCCAACGTGAAGGGTACCAGACTCAACCAACAGGTTCGTGACATATCCACGACCAATATCCAGTGTGCTTTCAACGACTGTACCTACAGCACGTTTTGCAGGGTTTGCTTTTAATTCAAGCATCTCTGCTTCTAAGAGTACTTTCTCAAGCAATTCTTCAATATTTGTTCCCTCTTTCGCAGAAATTTCTTGGCACTGATACTTTCCTCCCCACTCCTCAACCAACACATTCATCTCGCTGAGTTCCTTCTTTATCTTATCTGGATTGGCACCTTCTCTGTCCATTTTATTAAGCGCAAAAATCATAGGGATTTCAGCCGCTTGAGCGTGGTGAATCGCCTCCTTTGTTTGAGGCATTACTGCATCGTCAGAAGCAATAACGATGATTGCCAAATCTGTCACTTGAGCACCACGAGCACGCATCGCCGTGAAGGCCTCGTGACCTGGAGTATCTAAGAACGTGATCTGTTGGCCACTTTCAACAACGACAGAGTAAGCACCAATATGCTGGGTAATCCCTCCTGCTTCACCATCAATTACATTCGCTTTTCGCACGTAATCTAGAAGTGAGGTTTTACCGTGGTCTACGTGACCCATGACTGTTATAATCGGTGGACGAGAAACCAAATCTTCCTCACTGTCCTTTTCTAATTCGATGGAATCCTCTAGATCCGAACTGACAAACTCGACTTCAAATCCGAAATCTTCAGCAATCATCGTAATCGTTGCGGAATCTAGCCTCTGATTAATTGAAACCATGATGCCCAAAGTCATACAAGCAGAGATCACATCATTGACAGACTTATCCATCATTGTTGCAAGTTCCTGAACAGTTACGAATTCAGTTAATTTGAGGACTGTCTCCTCCAACTGTTGTCGCACCATTTCATCATCCGAACGATCTTTGATGTCCTTACGTTTGGCACGCCTCATCTTAGAAGATTTCGACTTCTTACCACCTGAAAGACGAGCAAGCGTATCTCTGATTTCCTTCTTGATATCTTCCTGACTCACCTCCTTTTTAACTACGCCTCTGTTTCCAGGCCCTCTATTTGGGCCACCGCGCCCTACCGGACCTTTACTTGCTCCAGCTCTCGCTGCACCGCCTGGTCCTTTATTTGCACCGACACGTCCTCCAGCTCCAGCAGGACCGGGTCGGCCTACGCCTCTTCCAGTGGTTTTTGCTTTTTCTATATCAACCTTGACTCTTACTCGCTTACGTTTGCCGTTGTCCTTTGTCTTTTTCTTCTCTACCGGAAGTACGATTTTCCCCAAAACTTTTGGTCCTGTGAGTTTCTCTACTTTGGTTTTAATAAGCGTACTAGATGGCTTTTCTAAAATTACATCTGGGGAAACAACGATATCTGGCAAAGCTGATTTCACAACAATCTTATCCTTTTCTGCATTCGCTTTTGCTCTTGCAAGAACTGCGGCAGCTTTCTTTTCTGAAGCTTCTTTTGCTTGTGCTTCAAAGTCCAATTTTCCAAGAACCTTTAAACCTTTGATCTCTGGCGTTATTACAGCCCCCTTCACGTTCGCGTCTTTGTCTTTTGTCGCTGCGACAACTTTGGCTTCGGCAGCTTGGACTTCGGCTTCAGCAGCTGCGGCTTCGGCAGCTTGGGCTGCGGCTTCGGCAGCTTGGGCTGCGGCTTCGGCGGCTTGGGCTGCGGCTTTTACAGCGGCTTCTGCTTCTGCTTGAGCCAACTTCGCATTATTTGCCAATTCTTCAGCTGCTGATTCCTCAGCCGCTTTTAAAGCAGCTTCTGAAGCTTCTTTTGCTTTTTGCTTCTCAGCAGCTAAAGCCAATTCATCCTCAGCACTTTTAGATCTTGCAACATCAGGCTGTGCATCACTCTTCTTAAAAATACTGAGATCAATTTCTTGCTCTTCAACCTCAACTTTCATTGCAGGACGTTTTCTTGCGCTAGCAAGCGTAATGTTTTCACGTTCCGCAACTGTGACTGAAGACCTCTGTGCCGCTTCCTTATCCTCTTTATCTCCTTGGAAATTTCCGCGTACAATCGCATAAACATCCGGGGTGAGTTTCGTATTGGGATTTGCATCCACATTGATTCCTTTTGTATCAAGGAAATCAACAATGGTGCCTATGCCTAAATTAAATTCACGGGCTGCTTTACTTAATCGTACTGGTTTATTTGCGTCGGCCATGGGCTTTGTTATCGTTGGGGAAGTTAGGTAAGGAAGGGTCTTGAAATTGCAGTCTTTAAAGAAACAGCTAACAACGTAGATGTTGAATTATAGACTTAAATGAATTATTCGAGTTCCTTCTTTAAGATCCTTATAACTTCTTTCACAGTCTCCGCTTCCAAATCCGTACGAGAGATGAGACCTTCTTCATCTAAGTCGAGTACTGAACGTGCAGTGTCACAACCAATTTTTATGAACTCTTCTATAATCCAAGCATCGATTTCATCACTGAACTCCATCAATTCAACATCTTCCTCAGATTCATCTTCTTCACGGAAAACGTCGATTTCATATCCAGTTAATAAACCTGCCAGTTTAATGTTGTTCCCTCCTTTACCTATGGCAAGAGAAACTTGATCGGGTTTGAGGTAAACCTCAGCCCTTCCAGAATCGTCTTTCAGCGTGATGGAAGAAATTTTTGCTGGACTTAACGCACGAGACATGAGGAGCTCCTTGTTTTCAGTCCAATTAATAACGTCAATGTTCTCATTACGGAGTTCACGAACAATACTATGTATTCTCGAGCCTTTCATACCGACACAAGCACCTACAGGATCAACCCTGTCGTCGTAGGACTCAACGGCCACTTTAGCTCTCTCACCAGGAGATCGTACAATTTTCTTAATGGTAATAAGTCCATCAAAAATTTCAGGTACTTCCGATTCGAAGAGACGTTCTAAGAATTCCGGTGCAGTCCGGGAAAGGATGATTCGGGGAGTATTGTTTCTTAATTCTACTGCGGCTACAACAGCGCGGATGCTGTCTCCTTTTTTAAAGAAGTCACCCGGTATTTGGTGGTCACGTGGCATCACAACTTCGTTGTCATCATCATCCACAAGAAGAATTTCTCGCTTCCAGATTTGATAAACCTCTGCCGTTATCACCTCACCGATACGCTCTTTATACTTCTGGTATATCGCATCTTTCTCGATATCCATGATGCGACCGACTAGGTTTTGGCGAAGAGAGAGAACGGCACGACGTCCGAAGGACTCGAGTAAAATTTCTTCTGAAACTTCCTCCCCTACTTCAAAGTCAGCCTCAATCTTAAGGGCATCTTCAAGCGAGATTTGTTCGTTAGAATCTTCTACTGCGTCGTTGGCTACTATTTCGCGGTTACGCCAAATTTCTAGGTCTCCCTTCTCAGGGTTGATGATTAAATCGAAGTTCTCATCCGAGCCGAACTTCTTAATTATCATATTTCTAAATACATCTTCTAGGATGGCCATCATGGTCTCCTTGTCGAAGTTTTTGAAATCTTTGAATTCGCGAAACGAATCTATCAGGTTCAGTTGCATTGTGTCTTATTTAAAAGAAATTATCACTTTTGTCCACTCTATATCACTGGATTGAAGCTTGTGCTCCTCTTCAACCCATTGCTTGGCTTTACGTCCTTCGATGCGCATTTTTTCGCGTGTCTTTAAGACCAAACCTTGTACCATTCCATTTTCTTCCTCTACACTGACCAGCTCTCCCACCATCTTCTTGCCTTCGATTGGTTGAACCGAAACTTGCTGGCCGATGAGCTTTAAATACTGACGCAATACTTTAAGAGGTTGATCTAGACCAGGAGACCCCACATCTAAAGAAAAATCCTCTTCTTCCCGATCAAAGCTGCCTTCAATATGACGACTTAACGCCACGCAGTCTTGAATAGAAGTACGTTCGTCATTTTCGAGATAAATTTTGATCACGTTGCCGCTTGCGATTTTCACATCCACGACAAAGCCCGAACCCCCTTCCAGGAATTCGTTCGCTAACTTATGTACTGCCCTCGAGTCGATCACGGCGTTTTATTCAACGGTTTATAACGTTTGGAATAAAAGTTTAGAGCAAAAAAATAGGGCTTCTGCCCCTCAATTTTTATTCCCTTACCTCTTAATCCGCTGCAAAAGTAAGCAAAATATCAAGAAAACAAGGGGGATTAAGTCTGTTATCTTATACTTATCTTCGAAAAATGTCTTTTGTACTGAAATTAATCGAGGAAGGGGAGCACTTAAATCAGGATTTTAAACTCCGGATTGACGATTCTAGAAAGATTGCAAAAACCATGGCAGGCTTTGCAAATACGGATGGTGGGAGATTGTTAATTGGGGTAAAGGACAGTGGAAATGTCGCGGGGTGCAACACCTCAGAGGAGTATCACATGATTGAGGCCGCTTCAAATATGTACTGTAGGCCCGCCATTAATTTCGAAATACAAGTTTGGAAAGTCGGGCATCTGAGTGTGCTCGAAATAAAGATACCGAAATCAAATTCACGACCTCATTTTGTTGAAGGGGTGAATGACAACGGTGTCATTAAATGGGACGCCTATATAAGACGGGAAGACCGGATTCATAAGGCAAACGCAGTCATGGTCAAGGTGATGCAATACCAAATGAGACAGGAACGATCGGAATTTAGATATGACATTCACGTTGGGAATTTGTTTTCCGCCTGGAGGGAAGGTCGAGAACTTCGGTTTGTACAAGTTGCAAAAATTTCAAAAATGGGTTTTGAGGAGGTGGAGAATTTACTTGCCCTATTAATTGTTTGGTCTATAGTGAGAGCAAAGCACTCAAAACGTGGGTACATCTACGAATTGGCTGACGAGGAAGCGATGGGAAAGCTAGAAACTGAAGGGTGGCAAGTTTTTCGTTACAAAACTGTACAATGAGCACAATATCCCGAACTTAGAGGCGTACTAAGTGCACATTATGAACCGCAGAATAAAATTTAGAAATATCTTCTTTTATGTAGGATTGTCTCTGGTCTTCCTGTTGGGAACTGGCTTTGGAGACATTTCTGCTCAGGAGAACAGACCCGTAGGCACCTGGAAAGATTATTTCCCTTATGGTGTTGTTCTCGAAGTCGTCGCTGGAGTTGATGAAGATGGGGCGAGCATCGCTTTTGCCAGAACCGAGTATGCGGTTTTTAAAGTTGAATCGTCCACGAATCTGACCACGAGAATAAGTCAAATTCAGGGGCTTTCTCAATCAAATCCTACAGCAATGAGCTGGTATGGACCCAGTGAGATCTTAATCGTAGGATATGCCGACGGGAATATAGACTTGGTCTCGGATGGTTCCACCTACAACATGCCCGACATTATTTCAAGCAGCCTCATCGGTGACAAGGGCATCCGGAAAATTCTCGTTTTCGATGATGGAGCTTACCTGGCCTGTGGGTTTGGTGTGGTGGTCTTAGACCTGGTAAAATTTGAGGTTAGGGACACATGGTTTGTGACAGGGTCACAAGACTTACGAGAAGTTCTGGATGTATGTTTGCTCGGAGATAAATGGGTTGTTGCCTCAGACGCGGGGGTCTTTGAGGCGCCGGTGAATCATCAATTTCTGTCTGGCGCTGATGCATGGACGAGGTGGGAGGATTTGCCCGAAGCACCCGACCATTACACGAGTGACATAGAACGTTTCGGTGAGGACATCCTTGTCACCCTAAGCAGTGGTGCAACAAGTAGATTGTGGATTATGCGTGCGGATGGCACTTCGGAAATATTTCCGGGCTGGGCTTTGGAAGGTGAAGAACTGTGGGGACTGGACGTTGCTTCAGATACGCTTGTTTTGGGTCGTTGCTGCGGCGTTGACCTTTATGATTCTGAATACAACCCTGTTCCAGAAAACAACGAATTTGGGGACTGGATGCAGGTTCGAGATGTTGCGTTTGACGTCACTGGCCCAGGTGTGGTTTGGATTGCGAGCAGAATAGGTGGTCTGTTGCGATATGTTTCGGACCCTGAATCAGGGCTTGAAAATGGCGTTTTTGAACCCACTGGCCCAGCCACTGCAGATGTAAGAAAAATAGATTGCTGGAATTCAAACTTGTGGCTTGCAACAGGGGGTGTTGATGCATCTTGGGTGCCAAACTACAACTCTGAAGGAATTCATGGCTTCGTGGACGGGGACTGGATAAATGTAGATGAAGTCGAAGGTGAAAATGACATCTCTGGGATCAGAGATTACATGGCCGTCAGTATTGACCCCCTCAACCCCAAACATGTGATGTTTGGCTCATTTGAAGAGGGACTTATAGAAGTCATCGATGGTGAGATCGTTGAGATTTGGAATGAATCCAACAGCACCATACAGCAGGGGGATTTCGGAGGGAGTCCCAGGACGGGAGTTTCAGGAGTAGATTTTGACAAATTTGGGAATTTGTGGTTTACAAACTTTTTCAGCAACAATCCGTTGCAAGTACGCTTGGCAGACGGCACGTTCGTTGCGATGGATTTGGGGGATGACCTCACCTCCAGCGACAATGTGGGGGAGCTTATGGTGACAAGAGACGGATATGTTTGGGTGATTCTCCCAAGAGGAGGAGGACTTCTGGTGTTGGATCCAAACGGGACACCTGCAAACACCTCAGATGATGATTGGCGGTTTCTAAACATCGACGCTGATCACGGAGCGCTCCCTTCAAATTACATTTACTCACTTGAGGAAGATCTGGACGGAGAGATTTGGATTGGAACGGCTTCGGGGCCTGCAATATTCTATCGATCCGCTGCGCTGTTTGAAAATGACTATGAAACGACCGCATCGCAAATACTGATTCAGCAAGACGGAAATTACCAGTACCTTCTTGAAACAGAGGAAGTCACCTCCATAAAGATTGATGGCGGAAATAGAAAATGGCTCGGAACCTCTGGTTCCGGAATCTATGTTCTTAGTGATGATGGACTCACCATAGAACTTCAATTATCTACCGAAAACAGCCCCCTACCTTCAGAAAATATTCAAGACATTGCGATCAACCAAGCCAATGGAGAAGTCTTCATCGCCACCACGCGGGGAATCATTTCATACCTCGGTGAAGCCACCAATTGGGATTCCAAAATGGAGAATATGTTTGTGTTTCCAAATCCAGTGGATGCTTATCATGAAGGACCCATTACCATTGACGGTTTAGCCTTTGAAAGCACTGTTCATGTCACAGACGCATCCGGAAGAGTCATCGCGGTTGTGGAATCTATGGGAGGACGTGCGGTATGGGATGGGAGGTTAAGTGATGGGGCGTTGGCCCCATATGGTGTCTATTTAATCTTCGCAACAAACGCTGACGGCAAAACCTCAGCCACGACAAAACTTGCAATCACGCGTTGATTGACTCAAATAATCAAAATGAAAACGCCTACGCTGCCCCCATCTAAATTGCCAGAGGTAGGTACCACGATTTTCACTGCGATGTCTGCATTGGCTTCAGAACATAGGGCGCTGAATGTGGCGCAGGGATTCCCTGACCTGTCCCCTCCCTCAAACCTAAAAGAAGCTGTCAAGAAAGCGATTGATGAAGGGTACAATCAATATGCACCTATGGCGGGAGATCTAGGACTTCGAACTTGGATCTCTGAAATGTACAATCAAGAGCATGGCGCATTGTACAATCCAGACTCTGAAATCACCATCGGCGCTGGAGCGTCTTCGTTGCTGTTTGCGTCAATACAGGCGCTCGTATTTCCTGGAGACGAAGTCATCATCGTAGATCCCGCATACGATTTATATGCACCTGCTGTTCATCTGGCGGGAGGAATCATCGCCAGGGCAGCACTCCCCAAACCCTCAAGCTTAGGTGGGCCCGGAGGCGCCATAGATGCTGAGGTTATTCGCAGTCTTATTTCGGACAAAACCAAATTGGTCATCATCAATGCGCCACACAATCCTACTGGTGCGTGCTTTACTTCAGAGGGTTTAAACGAACTCGCAAATGTGCTGTCTGAATCAAATTGCTTTTTATTTAGTGACGAAGTTTATGGGCCCATGAATCACGATGGCAGACCTTTTTTAAGTGCAGCAGGACATCCTGGACTTAAAAACAGAACGCTTGTGTTCGGGAGTTTTGGGAAGCTTCTTCACGCAACTGGATGGAAAATAGGTTGGGTTACAGCGCCGGAAGAAATAACAAGAGAACTTCGAAAAATACATCAGTATGATGTGTTCTCTACGGGAGCACCTATTCAAAGAGGGCTCGCTGAGTACCTAATCACAGAGGACGCCTCAAAACATTTGCGTGAGCTGGGGCCTATCTATGAAAAGAAGCGCGACAGACTCTTAAAAGGTTTGGATGGAACTGAGTTCATTTTTTCTCCCGCAGAAGGAGGGTATTTCCAAATCCTAGATTACAGCAAACTCGATTCTCGTGGCGACATTGAAATCGCTCGAGAGTGGACAATCAAGCACGGAATCGCAACGATACCGTTGTCACCATTTAGAGAGCCTGGAAGTACTGAAGCAAAAGAGGAGAAGCGTTTGAGAATTTGTTTTGCAAAAGGCGACAGCACGATTGATGAAGCCATCCAAAAACTCCGAGCGATAGACACGTATTATAAAACACGATGAGTTCAAGTCAAAATAAGGAGCCCCTGCTTCATATTGTAGGAATACAGTCGCCGATCATTTGGGAAGATCCCAAAGCAAATCGCCTGGCCTTTTCTGAAAGCATTCAAGGGTGCATGAAGGAGAAGGCGGACGTTGATCTCATCGTTCTTCCAGAAGTATTCACCACGGGGTTTTCAATGAATAGTGATTCTATAGACGCATGGAAGTCTGGCGAAACAATCGATTGGATGCGTGGCCTTGCAAAAAAGTACAATGCCGCAATCACGGGAAGTGTTGCTTTTAGGTTTGAGGACGGTACGGCTAGAAACCGGAGTTTGTTTGTAAAACCTGATGGAAGTTTCGAATTCTATGACAAGCGACATCTTTTCACGTTTGGAAAAGAGAACGAACATTACGAAGGAGGAAAAGCGCGAAAAGTAGTTGAATTTCGAGGGTGGCGAATCCTCTTACAGATATGTTACGACTTGAGGTTTCCCTGTTTTGCGAGGAATTCTATTTCGGACACGTACGATGTCGCTCTTTACGTGGCGAACTGGCCTGAAGTACGTCGTCATCCATGGAGAACGTTGCTTCAAGCCCGAGCAATCGAAAATCAATGCTACGTCGTGGGCGTAAACCGTACAGGTTCTGACCCCAACAAGATTGCCTATCGTGGAGATAGTTTAGGTGTAGACCCGTATGGAAACATTTTAAGTGACGCCAAGATGGGTGACTCAATCACGCTTGTTTGCAATCGCTCTACGCTAGAAGGATTCCGTTCAAAATTCCCTGTCCTTGAGGACGCTGATTAAATCCGATCTATTCCGCCCGCACCCCAGACGCTTCGCGCAACTTTACTTAAAAGCGTTTTCGCCAGTGATGTCCATTCCTGTAATCAAGAGGTGAATGTCATGTGTGCCCTCATATGTAATCACCGATTCAAGATTCATCATGTGACGCATAATTGGGTATTCATTCATAATTCCCATTGCCCCTAACATCTGACGCGCTTCGCGAGCGATGGTGATTGCCATATCGACATTGTTGCGTTTGGCCATCGAAATTTGAGCCGTGGTGGCACGGCCTTCATTGCGAAGTTGACCCAAGCGGAACGTAAGAAGTTGAGCCTTCGTTATTTCTGTAATCATCTCAGCCAACTTCTTCTGTTGGAGTTGGAACGCTGCAATGGGTTTGCCAAACTGTATCCGCTCCTTGGAGTAACGAAGTGCTGTATCGTAACAATCTAATGCGGCACCTATCGCACCCCATGCGATCCCAAAACGTGCTGAATCCAAGCATCCAAGTGGAGCACCTAGTCCTGATTTTTCAGGAAGAATATTTGATTTGGGTACACGTACATTGTCAAAAATAAGTTCCCCTGTGTCAGATGCTCTTAGTGACCACTTGCCCTTCATGGTAGGCGTTGTGAATCCTTCCATTCCCCGTTCAACGATAAGACCATGGATACGGCCCTCCTCGTTCTTCGCCCATACCACTGCAATTTGAGCAAATGGCGAATTGGAAATCCACATCTTCGCTCCATTTAAGATAACGTCATCACCATCTTCGACGTAGCTCGTGATCATTCCACCAGGATTAGATCCGTGGTCTGGCTCTGTCAAACCGAAGCATCCGATCCACTCTCCTGTAGCGAGTTTGGGTAAGAATTTCATCTTTTGTGCTTCAGAACCGTACTTCCAGATAGGGTACATCACTAAAGAACTCTGAACGGAAGCGGTTGAACGCAGTCCAGAATCACATCTTTCGAGCTCCTGCATAATGAGACCGTAGGAAATTTGGTCCAAACCCGCACCACCATATTCCACCGGGATATAGGGACCGAAAGCCCCTATCTCACCGAGACCTGGTAGTAAATGCTGAGGGAAAACCTGGTTCTCAGCTGCTTCTTCAATGATCGGGCTCACTTCTTGCTTCACCCAAGCACGAGCTGCATCGCGGATCAACTTTTGCTCCTCTGTGAGGAGATCATCCATATTGTAGTAATCGTGACCTTGAAATAAATCTGTACGCATCTTGATGTGTTTATTCAGAATGCAAATCTAATCCTTTTCTGACGCTTCGTATGCAACATCCACCTCTAAAGGCAGGATGCCATCAGCATAGGCCGAAACAGCTAATTTATCTGCTACTTCGTTGTATTCATTGCCTGCATGGCCCTTGACCCAGACAAATTCCACCTTGTGAATCTCATAAATTTTCAAAAATCGCTTCCACAGATCAGGGTTCTTTTTTCCCTTGAAGTTCTTTTTCACCCATCCAAAGACCCATTTTTTCTTGACCGAGTCGACCACATATTTCGAGTCTGAGTATATCGTCACCTCGGTACCTGGTGCTTTTAAAGCCTCTAGCGATTGGATCACGGCAAGAAGCTCCATCCTGTTATTCGTTGTCAAACGAAACGCTCCGCTGAGTTCTTTGTAATGTTTTCCAGAAAGCATTACCGCACCATACCCTCCTGGACCAGGATTCCCGCTCGCTCCACCATCTGTATATACCGTAACCTTTGCCATTTTATCTTGGGTAAATTAAACCAAATACTTTGCATTATCTGCGAACAGTTTCACGGCGATTGCAAGAAGGATGATGCCAAATACTTTTCTTAGCACAGCAATACCCCCTTCGCCGAGTAACGTCTCTAATCGACCCAAGTTCTTAAGGACGACAAAGACAATTGCCATATTTATAATGATGGCAATCATAATGTTGAGTTGTGCAAATTCAGCTCTCAACGACAAGATTGAAGTCATGCTTCCAGCTCCAGCAATCAATGGAAAGGCGACGGGAACGATCGTTGCGGTTTTCATAGAAGAGGGGTCACTCTTAAACAGCTCTATTCCCAGGATCATTTCGAGCGCCATAAAAAACAAGACAAATGAACCTGCGACAGCAAAACTATTGACATCCACACCTAAAAATGTAATGATCCCTTCTCCAACAAATAAAAATGCCAGCATAATCCCTAGTGCCACCAAGGAAGCTCTGCCCGGATGAATGTCCCCCGATTTACGCTTCACATCCATTAGAACAGGGATACTTCCCACAATATCTATCACGGCAAAAAGCACCATCGTGCTTTTTAAAAGTTGTGCTGGGTCAATAATCATGAAATAAAGTTTATTTGTCCAAAGTAATTAACTCCGACGAAATTCTTGGGTAATACGCGTGTTCAAGTTTCAACACTCTGTCGGCAATTTCCTGAGCATTTGAGACATCATCTATTTTTACACGGCCCTGAAATACCACGGCACCATCATCATAACGTTCATTTACATAATGGATGGTCATCCCGCTTTCTTTTTCACCTGCGCGAAAAACGGCTTCATGTATCCGTATCCCAAACATCCCCTTTCCACCATACTTGGGCAGGAGCGAAGGATGAATATTTAAAATTCGATCTTGGTACCGATTGCAAAATTCAACAGGAACCATGAGAAGAAATCCCGCAAGCAATACCCAATCTACCTCAAGTTTTTCCAGGATGTTCAATACCGTCCCATTGTGAAGATCCTCTTTCGTAAAGTGACCGTGATGTACTCCTGAATGGCGTGCTTTTTCTAAGACACCAGCTGAGGCACGATTGGACCCTACAAATACGACCTCAATGTTTTCTTGCGAGGCAAAGTGCGTGATGAGGGCTTGGGCATTCGAGCCCGAACCCGAAGATAAAATCGCTACCTTCTTAAGCATCTAACATCCCCTTTTTAGAACTCCATAAATCCAAGTTCGACAATACTGCGTTCGTAGTCCTCAATTTGGTCTTCCATAACGCCCAAACGCGCGTCCAATTCATCGACGATGGGATCTTCCGGATGGTAATATTTATACACTCGAATCAGCCTGTCATTGACTTGAATCGCAAGATCAATCTCAGAGGTCATCGCTGAGAAATACTCGGCATCTAAAGAAAGTGCGAATTCGACAAGTTCCTCCTGTTGTTTAAACAACGCTTGAAGAAGTTCTTGGGCTTTGTCCAACGACGATTTTCTTTGTTCTTCACTAAGGCTACGCGCATTTGGTGAAAGCAACGTGTCAGAGCTTGCTAACTCCGCATACGCTTCTACGACGGGCATGAGAACTCTTGTATATGGAACGTTTTCCTGAGGCGTTACGCGAAGCAATTTGTCGAGCACCTCCAGCGCACGTTGTGGATCATTGACTTCTATGAGAGCGTCGGCGAGATTTGCCATTTGGAGCCGAACATTTGTGACCATACGCCTGTTGTTCTCATCCATATAAATTCCGTGCTCCAAATCGTCCATGCCTCCCCAGCTCCAATTCTCCATGACGTTCTCGTACATCACATCTGTTTCAATTCCGCCAATTAAATTCGGGTTCGGGTTGTCACCGTACTTAATCGGTACGAGTCGATATGCGAGACCTTCTAGGCGGAAGTAATCTTGAAGACCGATGTATGAATCTCCTCCAGTAGTCACCGCAAAATATACGGGGCGCTCCCAATTGTTGTTTGCCAACATGGACAATACTGCGAGCTGATTCTTCAATATGTACTGTAACGGATCGCCATTTCCATCTACAACAGTCCATTCTAATGCATCAACAACGGTTGATGCTTCGTCAGCATTGACGATTCCGAGCTCAATGACACGGGCCGAATCGACGGGAAGACTGAACTTGTTTGTCGGGAAGTAAGGATAACTCTTCTCGCCATAACTTTTCTGGATGTCGTCATCTAACGCCGTACGTAAAGCTTCTTTCAAATCGACAAAATCGGGTGAACTCGTAGGCTCGAGAAGTACAATATCTCTGGTGCCTTGTCGATACTGTTCCTCAGACATTTTGATAGGAAGAGGAGCACTCTCGTATGCACGGCGTTTCATTTGGTCTATGTACCAGTCCGTATTCAAAAGACTCAAGTTGCACACCCTTACATCCGTTCTAACACCCTCTACTTCTTGTGCATACCAAAGCGGGAAAGTATCGTTGTCCCCGTTCGTGAACAGAATCGCGTTAGGCGCAAGTGACTCTAGGTAGTTCTTCGCGAAATCTACACCTGTCGTCCTGTGTGATCGATTGTGATCGTCCCACCCTTCAGACGCCATCAGAATCGGGACAAGTAGGATGATTCCACCAATGGTAAGCGCACGTGAATTTTCGTTCAACCCCACGAGCCGTGAAGCATGTGCAATTCCATAAAGAACCCCACCGCAGAACGTCATAAACAAGATACTTAATGAAAGGTAATGAGGTGTTCCACCAAGATGTTCTAACACGTAAAACACAACCCCCACTCCCAAAGGAAATCCAAGTCCACGTAAGTGAATCATCCAATCACTTCTTCTCGCTGCATCGAAGAGGGCAAAAACGCTGATGCCAATCCACATCGCAAAGGCATAAAATGACCCCACATAGGCATAATCACGCTCGCGTGGCTGCATCGGAGTTTGATTGAGATAAACGACAATCGCGAGTCCAGTCATAAAGAACAACAAGCCTACTGTACCTGCACCACGTGGGTCGCGTGCGATTTGGAATATTAAACCGATTAAACCCAGCAACAATGGAAGATAAAAGAATTTGTTTAAGCCTTTGTTTTCTGACATCTCCTGAGTGAGGGTATCCCTACTTCCAATCCTTAATGCGTCAATGGCATCGACCCCAGAAAGCCAGTTTCCGCTTTGAAAATCTCCATGTCCTTGAGAATCGTTCTGTTTCCCCGCGAAATTCCACATGAAGTAACGCAAGTACATCCACCCCACTTGATAGTCCATAAAATACCTGAGGTTTTCCCCCAAGGTGGGCTGCAACTCGTCATAGACTTTATTTAAGGATGCAAGTGCTTGTTGTTGCTCTGTATAATCCTTTGCCCTTGCCGCCGTAGACTCATAATAACGTTTTTCTTGATTGAGGCGTTTTACAAATCCTTTTCCTCTGTCCAAACCCTGAGCAAGACGATCCGTAATCATTTGGGTTAACGCATCTACAGCTCTTGGATCGTCTAAAGGAGCGAGTCTCATTCCTCCCGTTTGTGGATCACGGACAAGGATTTCGTTCTTTGAACGTATTTCAAACTCACCGTCCCATCTCTGTCCATAATCCGCAAAAAGTCGCTTGAGTGTTCTTCCAAGAACAGCCTCAGAAAGGTTGCCGCTTAGGATATCCTTCTCAAGGTGGAGCATAAAACCACTCTGGGACATTTCTCCGTCAACCAATGGGCTCGTATATCTGCTCGCTTCATTGTATCCTTTATAATTGCTCCAAATGCGGTACTCCTTCACATGTCTGCTGTCAGACGAATACATGCGCGGGAAGAGCATGGTATAATCGGAGTCATAATTAGAAACCGTGCCTTTTTTCTCTCCTGTATTAATGTATTCTTCGACGAGACGGTACTTGTCGTTTTTTGACTCCGACAAGAAGTTTAACGCTGTCACCTCACCTTTAAAAGATTTTACACGAACATCACGTGTCCCTTTTTGTTCCTTCACACTGAAACTCTTGACCCAAGTAGCTCCACCATCTGAATATTGTTTTTCGATATCCATTGGAGAATCCCAGTATGGACCCGTCACAAGTGGTCTGTCACCGTATTGTTCTCTGTTGAGGTATTTGAGCAGTTGGAAAAAATTCTCTGGGTCGTTTTCATCCATGGGAGGATTTGCGCTTGACCTTACGACGATGGTCGTAAAAGAGCTGTATCCAATTAACACCATCGCAATACTGAGCACGAAGGTGTTGAGTGCCCACCAGCCCCGTTTCCTAGAATACATCACGAGCGCCGTTATGAGCGCAATTAGCAAAATCAGATATGCGAAAATTCCCGAATTAAAAGGAAGACCCATTGAATTGACAAAGAACCTCTCAAAATCACCTGCGAGCTTGATCACACCTTGAATCAGGCCTATTTGAATAAACCCAAGCAACGCAATAGAGGCTACCCCAGTAATGACAAGCCCCTTCCAACTGAATTCATATTTGCGGAAATAATACACAAGTGCCATCGCAGGAATTGCAAGAAGGTTCAAGAGGTGAACGCCAATTGAGAGACCCATCAAGTACGCGATTAAGATGATCCAACGCGTGGCTCCAGGCTCATCTGCCTCATTCTCCCATTTTAATATTGCCCAAAACACGGCGGCAGTGAAAAGGGATGACAAAGCATACACCTCTCCTTCTGTGGCACTAAACCAAAACGAATCTGAAAATGTATATGCGAGGGCACCTACTGCTCCTGATCCTAAAATTGCCCATCTCTCGGCTGAAATCGGCTCTTTTGTAAACCCACCCGAAAAACGTCGGGCCAGATGCGTGATACTCCAAAACAAGAAAAGAATCGTAAACGAACTGCTTAACGCGGACAATGAATTGGCCGCAAATGCAGCCCATTCTGGGGTGGCAAAAACCATAAGACCTCGCGCCAAAAGCATAAATAAAGGAGCCCCAGGAGGGTGGCCCACTTCTAGTTTATATGCTGAAGCGATAAACTCTCCGCAATCCCAAAAACTGGCAGTAGGTTCTACCGTCAGCATATAGACGATAGTAGCGACAGCCCAAACAGTCCATCCCGTAATAATATTTAAACGATCGTAGCGCATTCAATCAGAAATTTGTGTTTTGCAAATTTTTGCATGGCGAAGATATACACTAACGGCCAGCCCTATCTCTGTATTGTTACTCTTTTAACAGAGTCTTCTACACCCACAATTTGGAGTGTATAATACCCCGCATTGAGGCGGTCCAGTGAAATAAAGTCTCCGTTCGAAATATCCTTCTTGAGAACTTCTCGCCCTTGTGAATCCAAGAGTTTCATCGACCAAACCCCGAGAGGCAATCCTTCCACGGTAAGACCATCTGAGGTAGGTACAGGGAACACCTTCCAAACTGGAGTCTCCTCGAAATTATTTACAGCAGTTGTACATTCTCCTTCTACCCATGAAGTGACACCTCCGTAATAATATGCGTAACAGTCGTTTGAGTAGGTGACATCGTCACAGCCACAAACTGGATTGTACTCTTCTGTACAAAAAATGTCATTGTCTATTTGATCTTGATCAACGCAATCCGCTTCTCCACAACCTTCAACGATAATGGCAACTTCTAACCATACACCCTCTGGACACGCATCACTGTAATACTGAACAGATACGATATAATCTCCATCTGCCTCATAAATATGTGACGCCCAAAACGCTCCTTCTTCAACTTCAGATCCATCTCCAAAATCCCAAGAAACATCACTGTTTTGTTCCCCATTTGTAAGCGAAAACGACCAAGAACACATGTCCCACTTCGGAAAGATTAACTCAATTTCCTCCGGGCAACCACCACCTCCTGCAGGGTTGAAAAAATCACATGCTTCCACAACGCCACATTCATCATTCATGTAATAAACACATAGATCAATCCCATTGGGGAAATTGGCGTTCATTAATTCAACCTCATTGACACCTTCAGCAACAACATATCCATTCAAACTCCAAATTAAATTGACACCGTCTGGATATTCATCAGCTTCAAAAAGCCACATACCATTTTCAAACTCTCCTTCTAATTCCAATTCACAGTCTTCTTCAGATCCAAACCACTCACATGCAAAAACGCCTTCAGGGCAGTTCTCATTCTCATATCCTACGCAGATCGTCACTCCATCTTCAGGAAAAGGATTGGGCTCCAATACTTCAATTGTATTCGTTCCTGTTGCATACACTTCATCGTTAAAAGTCCAAACCAATTCAACATTTTCCGGGTAATTGAAGGCTTCGAAAATGGCGTAGCCATCGTAAAACTCATACTCAAAATCTATCGTACAATCACCTCCGCCTCCACTGCACTCGCCTTCTGTCCAGGAAGTAACTCCACCGTAGTTAATTGCCTCACAGTCATTTCCATAGGTGACATTGTCACATCCACACACTGGTGCCCAAAGATCATAACATATTGCATTGGGGTCTATCAGATCAGGATTGATACAGTCAATGGAACTGTTACAACCAGAATTACATGCTTCAATTGTAAGGTAAAAGGCGGGACTGTAATCAATTCCATTAACCTCCCAACCACATCCACTTACGTATGTGCAAGACCCATTCACAACAGCAATACCTAGCACCGCAGTACAAGCCCCAAATGAGATACCCTCTAGATCAGTGCATGGCTCAATGGTTCCATTCCCTTCGCCTGTTATATCATTCAAATCCACGGTCTCACAAATCTCTACACCATTAGGGCATGCATCTGAGACAAATGCAACACACACTGTGACGGGACCATTTAAAAACAAACCAAAAGACAGATCGATAACGTCACTTCCGTTATTCATCATCTCGCCGTTGACACTCCAATTCAGAACGGCTCCCTCAGGAAAATCAACAGAACCAACAGTTACATATTCAAAATAAGCATCAAAAACGAGGTCGACAACACAGTCAGAAACTTGTGCATTGTATGCTGTATGGAAAAACAGAAGCGAGAAAAAGGAAAGTGTCAAGATTTTCATCTCAGTATAATTAGATGGTTAACAACATTGAAATATAAGGCAATTAGAAATAGAGGTTGTATGCCGACTGTTAATTAACAAACCTCGGATCTGTATCCATCACCTCGCTACAATTTTTACATGTTCGGAGATCTTCTGAGGCATAAAACTCAATAAATCGAGGCTGAAAATCCTTCTCGATGTTCGTGAGTTTAAAATATGTTTCGTGGAGAATCGTATTACAGCCATTACAAAACCACATAAGTCCGTCTTTGTGTCCCGCTTCACGCTTTCTCTCAATGACAAGACCGATCGAGTTCTCTGATCTGACAGGACTGTGGGGCGTTTTTGCGGGAAGAAGAAACATATCACCTGTTGAAAGTGGTACATCAACTGCCTCTCCGTTTTCCTGAATCCTCACGCAGATATCCCCTTCTAGTTGATAAAAAAGTTCCTCTGTTTCGTTATAATGATAATCCTGGCGAGCGTTAGGTCCGGCGACGATCATTACGATATAATCACCACTCTCTACATACAAATTCTTATTTCCCACAGGTGGTTTGAGTAAATCTCTGTTTTCCTCAATCCATTTCGTGAGGTTAAAAGGTTTTTGAATAGCCATGATTTTTTCGTTCTCAAATTATGAGACCAAATTAACCCTTAATCCGTTCCATTATCCAACCCTTGGGAACACTCACTAACCATACACCTGTGAATATCGCAAATGCGAATAGGCCCGTGAATGAATTGATGTCGTTGTGATAATTACCCCAACCTACAAAAGCCAGTATACCTACAAGTAAAACGACAATGAGAGGCTGCAAATAAATATAGATACTCACGACGACAGGCGACACTTTATTGAGTGCGAAGATGTTCAGTAAATATGCCAAAAACGTCGTCCCCAAAATGACATATACAATTCCTTGAAAGTGATGTCTCTCGAGTAGCGCCCATTGAATATCCAATACCTGATCCATGCCTATCGGCAAGACAAACACCATCCCAAAGAGGAACACCCATGAAATAATTGTCAAGGGATGATATTTGGACATCAGTGGCTTCACCGCCACCAAATAAACACCATACGCAAAAGCATTGATTAATACGAGCAAATCTCCTTCCCAGCTCGCTCCTGATTCTACAGCCGAAGCTTGACCGCCGAATAGGAGAAGCAATCCCGCGCCAGTTCCTCCTATACAAATTCCAGCTATTTTTCTTGCCGTAATCTTATTGCTTAGAAAGATTGCGCTTATCAGTAACACGAAAATGGGATTGACGGTCATGATTAAAGAAGCGTGGATGGGACTCGTCAAGGCCAGACCATTGAAAAAGCAGAGTTGATTGATTGCAACACCTGACAATCCACATAGGATTAATCGAGGGAAATCGGCTCGTGCGATTCGCTCAATCTTTGCGACACCTAAAACCCTTAAGATCAACATCACTGCAAAAAACATGGCCGCACCGCCCACTACTCTAAGTACAATAAATCCCGAAGGGCCTACGATATCGGGCATAAGCCCCTTTGCAACAATATAATTTCCAGCATAAATAGCACCTACTGTAAATAGCGCGAAGTGAGCCCAAATTGCGCCGCTATTTCCACCACTGTTCGTCAAATTTTTAACTTAAAAAATCTCTTGCTTTATTAATTTCTGACTTTCTTGAGCCCACTGTTACTGCATTGTCAAATAGAAATACTGGGCGCTTAAGAAAGGTATACTCGCCTAAAATAAGTGTTCTATAATCGTCCTCTAAAAGTGTTTTCTTCTGCAAATTCAAGCTTCTAAACTTCATCGCTCTGCGAGAAAAAAGGGCTTCATAAGAACCTTTAAGTTCTTTCATGGCATCTAGGTCTTCACTTGAAATACCCATTGCCTTAATGTCTATTATTTCAAATCCATTTTTCTCGGGATTTAAATCGTCAAATATGCGTTGACAAGTCTTGCAGGTAGAGAGTGTAAATGCCTTTTTCATAGAATCATTTTTAGTGAACCAGCTCCATCATTTCAACAAGTTGAGACAATCCCATTTTCCAATTGTTCTCATTGTCGATGACAATGTCACATTTTGATTTCCAAGGTTCAATAAATTTCAATTCTGAAGGCCTTACGTGATTGTCCCACTGGTACTGTATCTCATCTGGCGCATACCCCCTTACAGTAAGGTCTCGATGTTTGCGTCTTTTAAGACGGGTATCCACTGAAGCGTCAATAAAAGCCCTAATGTCAATCATCTCACGTACATCCTTGTGATACAAGGTAAATATCCCTTCTACAATCAACCAGGGAGCAGGTTTAATTTGAATCCGCTCGGAAATCATCGCGGATTTGTTATAGGTATAGGTGTCTAACTCAACAACATTTCCCGCCATCAATGATCGCATATCTCTCACAAGGTCCTCGTAATTGATGACTTCGGGAACATCAAAATTTGTCTCCCCTTGGGAATCTTTGGGGAGTTCGCTTTTAGGCCTGTAGTAATCGTCCAAAGAGAGAATTGTTACTTCTCCACTAAATTGCTCCCTTAAACCATTCAGGACCGAGGATTTACCTGATCCACTCCCCCCAGTTAAGGCAACTATTTTCATCACTTTTGAGACTTGAGAAGCAAGTCCGCCAGTGTTCTATCGTTGGCGAGACGAGGTATTTTGTTTTGGCCTCCCAGCATGCCTTTTGATTTCATGGCATTCACAAAAGTCCCTGAAGCAAGAGGGGTAACCACAGCTGGAGCCAGCGCACCATCCTTTTGCAGATCGTTATAATATGTGTTTTTATCGCGAAGTGCCTGATTCAGATCTGAAGAAAACGCTTTTAAATCCTTGGGCTTCTTCGCAAATTCAATAAGCCATTCATGGTATGGTTTGCCCTTTTTTGGTTTTACCTGAGGCGCAAGATGCAAGTCGGAAATGACACCTCCATTTTTCTCTGTTGCTGCTTCTATCGCACTTTCCACTTCCTCAGCGATGACATGTTCCCCGAACGCAGAAGTGAAATGCTTCGTCCTGCCAGTGACGACAACCCGAAGTGGATCAAGAGAAACAAACTTTACAGTATCTCCTAGATCATACGCAAACAGCCCTGCGTTTGTCGTAATAATGACCGCGTAGTTTACTCCCAGCTCCACTTTGTCAACCATAATTCTTGTCCTGTCTCCAGCCAAGTATTTAACCATAGGGATAAATTCGAAGAATATTCCATCTCCTACATTCAGCAGCATACCCTCAACATCAGGTTTGTCTTGAAATGCAAGAAATCCTTCCGATGCAGGGTACAACTCAACCCGATCAATGTCGAAGCCTATCAATTGTTTAAACTTCTCGGAATAGGGCCCAAAAGCGCAACCTCCGTGTACAAATAGACTCAAGTTTGGAAACACATCCTGAACTGTTTCCTTTCCGGTATACTTAAGAAGTTTCTCAAAGTACATTTGAACCCAAGTAGGAATACCACTCACAAGACGTAAGTCCTGGTCTGCAGTTTCCTTGACGATTGCATCGAGTTTATCCTCCCAATCATCAATGCAATTTGTTTCCATCGATGGCAAACTACTGCGTTGAAGATATTTGGGCACATGGTGCGCAACGATCCCCGACAACCTTCCAAGAGGTATCCCTCCTTCCGTTTTGTCTAATTCTGGATTTCCTTGCAAGAAGATCATCTTCCCGCTCACAAAATTCGCATTTCCTGAGCCTACTATTTGTGCAAGCAATGCGTTTCTCGCTCCCGATATATGGTTTGACAGACTTTCCTCTGTAATCGGGATGTACTTGGTGCCTGAGGTCGTGCCACTCGTTTTTGTGAAGTAGATCGGTTTCCCAGGCCACACCACATTGCTTTCTCCGGCGACAGCCCTATCCAAGTAGCTTTTAAGCCCCTCGTAGTCGTTCACAGGTACCGCTCTTTGGAAAGATTCCAATGACATTCCATCACGCAATCCGTGATCTTTTCCAAATGCGGTTTTTGCTGCCGTTTTAACAATATCGTTCAGCTGCTTCAACTGGACAGATACCGGTTGAGACGACCTGATTGTCAATTCTACCATGGCCGCCCTGGCAAATTGTTTACTTAAAGATGCTTTCAATCCCATAGTGCGAAAGTACTCAGAATAAAAATAACAAAAAAAAGAAGAGGTATTCAATTAAGAACACCTCTTCAATTAGTAGTAAATACTGAGTGTTACGACTAGCGAACAACCATCTTTTTTGTGACTGAAATGTCGTCTGCAATCAACGTATAAGTGTATAATCCGCTAGAAAGAGCGCTTACGTCATACGTAATCGTGTGGTTACCTGCTCCAAGTGTTCCCTCATTAATACGAGTAACAACTCTTCCGCTTAGATCGCGTACCTCAAATGCAATGGAACGACTTTGAGAAATTTCAAAGCTGAATACAGTTGAGTTTGTCGCCGGATTTGGCGTGTTCTGACCGAGGTTGATTCCATTTAGAGAAGCCAGTTCATCTACAGCAACTCTCTCTCCTAGAATAAGACGTACTGATGGAGTGTATGTTTGAGATGTAAACCAAACATAATCTCCTGCACCTGTAACATTGTACTCTCCAGTACTGTTGTCTGTATCGCTATTTAACTGAGCGTTCACTGTAAGTCCACCCTCGCTTTCATACTCAGCAATTACACCTGCGAAGTAAACTGCATCAGCATCTAGCTCAATAGGGTCTTCAAACGCCAAATATATCGGTCCTGCATTGCTCCAGTCTGTATCGTATGTCCAGAAAGTGCTCTCGAAAGGACTGTCAGTAATACCTACTGCACCGTCGTAGAAATATAGACGAGATTCGAATTCTAACTCCGCAACATCCCCACCTATGCTCAGACCACAATTTGCACCAAACTCAACTGTAATACCATATGCTGTAGATCCTGAATTGACCATGTGATAGAAATTACCTTGACCCGTTGGATCGTAGAGACCAGGCAAATCAGACTCGCGTGGGAACATCTCTCCATCGAGTGCAGCCTCATCGTCATGACCAAATTCATCATCGGTGTAAACAAACACCTTAGACATGGTATTGTCCTCTGGAGAAGCATCTGTACTGCTGCCAGAAGTAATCGTAGAACGCAGGATGTAGTTTCCTGTTGTAGAAGGCTCCCATCCAGTTGCAATGTAGATTGTGTCCTGAGAGTTTGCTGGGCAGTTAAGACCGTTTGCAAATGAGTATACTGTCTCAAGTGTTTCTGTGACAGAAGCAAGTACTTCATCACCAGCTTCATTTAAAACTTCGACAAGAACGGCTACGTCTTCTTGGTTCTCTGTTCCGTTGTTGCGGTATAAAATGCCTGCAAGAACGCCACCGTCAGCAGCTGAAATTGCTTGCTCCATAGGCGTTACTCTGTATTCCCAAACATTATAAATGTCTCCATTTGTAAGCTGAACCATCGCAAGGTCATCCGCGTTGTCGTTTGAACTTACAACGACATCATCAATGCCCCAATAGTAGTGACTGTAAGCATTCCCCGTTTCAGGAGCTTGTGTGTATGTGAATCGGATTTGAACAGAGTCACTGTAAGCAGCAACACAGCTAATATCAAGAGTCGATGGGAGTGGATTTGCAGAAGCTGTATTTGCAGCTTCAATAAATGATCCGTGTCCATCGAATGTAGTCCAAGTGACTCCAGCATCATTTGTGACATCCACATAGATAGGCGCATAAGGGTAGCAGCAGTAACGGAAGTACTGGTCCCAATTTAAGATGACTGATCCGTCATTTGTAAAGTCGATCAAAGGGCTCGTTAAAGACCCATCAGTGTCTTGAACACCTGTCGCTATTGGTGTGTTAAAGTAGTCACAGTCAAAAATCATCCAACCGTTTTCAGGAGTCCCTGATTCGAGGGGTCCAATGTTTGTAGAAAATTCTCCGCCTGGGTGAGAAACGCCTGTTGCATCACCATTTGAATAGTACCCAGCATTGCCTGGTGCGACATAAACCCACAGAGAATCATTCGCGTTATCTGAAGTGGTCCATTCACCGTTTCCGTTAATCCCATCAAATCCGTTAGAGAAATCCTCCGAAAACAGGATGTTGCCGCCTCCACGTTGTGAGGAACGGGCTTCAACACCCGCTGTAAGGGCGTTATGTGCGTCTAATTGAGTCGCAGCAGTAATAGAGTGCTCAAAGCTATGGAGTGTTTCCAAGCGCTGGCCAGAAGCGATTGCAAAAATGCAAATAGCTACAAGAGTTAAAGTCAAATGTTTCATATTCTTAGGTATGGAGATTGGTAAAAAAAATACTTGAATGGCAAATTACGTAAAAAAAAAGGGAAGACCGAACGGCCTTCCCTTTTTATAAATAGTTTGAGACAATCTTACTTGACCATTAAACGATCTGTTGATCGTTCACCATCGACAGACAATGTGTATGTGTAAACACCTGCAGCAAATTCAGAAGCATCAACAGAAATACTGTTGTAACCTGGAGCTTGCGTGCCCATATCTAAAGTATAAACAACCTTTCCAGTGATATCGATCACTTCGAAGTTTACATCCGCTGCACGATCTAAGCGGAACTGAATACGTGTTACTCCGTTTGTAGGATTCGGGAAGCTAGGGAACATCTCAAAACCAGTCGTGTTCACGGTCTCTTCTGAAATCGTATTCACAGCGTTTGGGTTTAAGTTTAAACGTACCATAGGCACCTCATTTGTGTAATACCAGTCGTATGCAGACCCTGATCCGAATGGTCCGTAGATAAATGCGGTGTTGTCTTGAGTGTACTTAGATTCTCCGTATTGAACGTTTGAGCCTCCGTAATGCTCAAATCCTGCGCCTAACCAATCACCTGCAGACGCTAAATAAGGTTCATCAAACACCAATGTGTACCAATTTGTAACAGGTACTCCTACTTCATTTGTGTTGCCCGCAATAATATCAAACTCGTCTGTTGATTGAAGAATACCACCATACTGCTCCGCAAGGAAGTTGTCATCAAAACCGTCAAAAAGGTGAGTGATGATAGATGTCCCTGTTTCAGAACCAGCCATCACCGCAACGTCGATTGCGTAAATAACGACATCATCTACAATGTCGAAAAGAGAAACGGCGATATAATCATCTGTTCCCTCTGCAGGAGCAGCGTTTACAGGGGTTCCTTCATCACGCCCCCAAGAAAGGTCTGTGACCTCGAATGACTGAGATGCCATGTTGTTTCCTGGGTTTTCGTCAGCTGCATCAGCTGTAAGAAGGTAGTCAACAGTGACAGGACCAAGCGCTGTAGGCAAGTAGGCCGCAGACAAAGTGTCCGCTGTTGCATACGAAAGGGTGATCGGGGTTGAATATGCCGTTGTTCCAGCAGCAGTAACATCAAGCATAACGTTTGTTTGATCTTCAAAACCTACGTTATAAACCTTTGCCGCAGCGGCAAGATCCGCAGGGATTTGAGAAAGCGGCCACGCACCGTACTCGTAATATCCGGTACGCTCATAGTCTGTGTAGCTTAAGTAGTTGTCAATACGCGTGTCGTTTGCAGGAGTGTCGTAGACTTTTATATCGTCAATTTCCCAACTGTACCCCCAAGTTCCAGACCAACGGAAACGAACGTACACTTCTGTTTGACCTCCAGCAGCATCAGTGATGTCAAACTCCAACAGAGAAGGATTGTCAGATGTATCACTTGTTTCATATCCAGGGAAAACTTCTTTACGAGAAGCAACAGTATCAGTGCCATAAATGACATATCCAGAAGCTTCATCCCAGTTGTCAATTGCAGGCCAGTTTACGCCGTCACGACTCACTTCGATCAGACATTTCTCACTGTCGTCAGAACCACCATTGTCCCAGCAACGGTATCTCGTTTCCAGAGAAATGCTGACGTAAGGGTGCTCTGAACAGTCAATAGGAGCCACTGTTTGGAACCAACAGTTTTCCACCCAGTTCGCATCGTAGTTGGCATCTGCTCCGAAAAGATCAGAATCAACAATGATTGTTCCATTTGAAGATGTTGTTGAATTCATCGAACTCGCCGCTGATCCGTCTCCAGAACCACCTGCCCATTGATTATAGGGTCCAGAAGGCCCATCAGTGGTGCACTCAAAAGAAATATCTATGTCTGTCCATGGTGCACCTACTTCATCAGCTGCATTGCCGAATGACCAGTCACTGCAATTGTCGACATTGCAATCGTTTGTGTAAAAGACCGCTCTTGCAGCCTGTACAGGAGCCTCGGTGTTTAAGTATGCGCTTGACGCTTGAACGTCCTTAGCAGCTTGAACAGGCATTTTCACCTGTGCGTTTGCGAGTGTCCCTATGAACATCGCGGAAATTAAAAAGTATATTTGCTTCATATTGAGCCTGTTATATGTTTATAAATCGAGTTAGTAACGCAAATATAAAGCGGTAAGTGCTTGATACAAATGTTTATTATCCACTTGATAAGTATCACATGTGAATAGCTTCTACTTCATCATCAATAAAATCAGAAATTGGTGGGCAGCTACAGATTAAGTTTCTGTCACCATAAGTGTCATTTACGCGCGCCACTGGAGCCCAAAACTTTCGTGATTTCAAACCTTCAGTTGGGTACACTGCCATTTCTCTTGAATATGGATGAGACCATTCTGAAGCCGTTGCTTCCGAGATTGTATGTGGTGCCATTTTTAAGACGTTGTCAGTGATATCTACTTCTCCATTTTCGATTGATCTTATCTCTTCTCGGATGCTTAATAAAGCATCCACAAAACGATCCAATTCCTCTTTGGACTCACTTTCTGTAGGTTCGATCATCATCGTTCCTGCAACTGGCCACGACATTGTTGGGGCATGAAAACCGTAATCAATAAGACGTTTGGCGATATCTGTGACTTCTATCCCACACGATTTAAATGAACGGCAATCAATAATCATTTCATGTGCAACAGTATTGTTGCTTCCTTGATATAGAATGTCGTAAGATCCTTCAAGCCGTGATTTGAGATAGTTTGCGTTTAAAATAGCTACTTCTGTCGCTTGGGTGACTCCTTTCTGACCCAACATTCGTAAGTAAGCATAGGGCACGAGGCTTATAAGCGAACTTCCAAAAGGTGCAGAGCTAACAGCAGAAATAGATTTCTCACCGCCTTTATGTACAATGCAGTGTCCAGGTAGAAAAGGTGTTAAATGCTTGGCGACTCCTATAGGGCCTACACCGGGTCCACCTCCACCATGGGGGATCGCAAATGTCTTGTGAAGATTGAGGTGACAAACATCCGAACCTATAATCCCTGGACTGGTAAGCCCTACCTGAGCATTCATATTTGCGCCATCCATATACACTTGTCCACCGTGAGCGTGAATGGTCTCTGTAATTTCTAAAATTCCTTCCTCATATACGCCGTGCGTGGAAGGGTAGGTAATCATGATTGAACTCAGATTTTCACTGTGTAGTTCGGCCTTCATTTTAAGGTCATCTATATCAATATCCCCATTTTTCTGACAACCTACTACAACGATACTTAATCCTGCCATGACTGCACTGGCTGGATTAGTGCCATGCGCGCTGGAAGGAATAAGACACACTTTTCGATGTCCCTCCCCACGGCTTGCATGGTAAGCCTGAATCACCAACATTCCCGTATACTCACCATTGGCTCCGCTATTTGGCTGTAGCGTAACGCGATCAAATCCTGTGATTTCAGCCAAATCTTCTTCTAGATTTTTTAGGATTTCGATCATCCCACTCGCTTGTTCTGGTGGGCAGAACGGATGAAGCTCTGCGAATTTATACCAAGCAATAGGAATGAGTTCTGTCGCTGCGTTCAGTTTCATCGTACAAGACCCCAAAGGAATCATTCCATGTACCAGTGAGAAATCTCTGTTTTCAAGGTATTTAATATATCTCATCATGGCCGTTTCAGACCTGTAAGAATTAAAGACAACATGATCTAAATAATCCACCTCACGATAGAGGGTGCCGAAAAAGGCACGATCGACGTCAACACCTCTTACAATGGGTACACCAAATGCAGAACAAAGATTTGTAAGGTCTTCAATATTTGTTCTTTCATTGAGAGAAACACCTACATGCTCACCATCGTTGAAGTAGCGGAGATTGATCTTGAGTGCTGTGGCTCTTGCAATTAAAGAATTGATCTCATCTGCTCCCCCTTTAACGTGAATTTTCAGTGTGTCAAAGTAGCAGTGATTGACGACTGTCATTCCAGAATTTGAGCCCAAAGCTGTAGCGAGTGATTTCGTCCGCTTATGAATTCTCTCAGCGATCGCTCTGAGTCCATGCGGTCCATGATAAACAGCGTACATTGATGCCATCACAGCAAGAAGGGCTTGGGCGGTACAAATATTTGAGGTTGCTTTGTCCCGGCGTATATGTTGTTCTCTGGTTTGTAACGCCATTCTCAAAGCAGGGTTTCCCCTGCGGTCAATACTCACCCCGATTATTCTTCCAGGAAAGTTTCTCTTATAGCTCACATCCGCTGCAAAAAATGCGGCATGAGGCCCTCCATACCCCATCGGAACCCCAAATCTTTGTGAGGTGCCGACCACAACATCGGCGCCCATTTCGCCTGGGCTCTTCAACATAAGAAGGGCCATAAGATCTGTAGCCATCACCACTTTGACGTCTGATTCATGTGCCAAAGAAACCAAATCCTCAAGGTTTTCAGCCTCTCCATTCGCATCCGGATATTGCAACAAGCAGCCGTACATGTCATCTGAAAAAATCCACTCCGAACGTGGAAGTTCAAGAAGGTTTATCCCTAAAGACGACGCCCTGGTCTTCATCACATCAAAAGTCTGGGGATAAACAGCTGTATCTACAAGAAAGGTATTTGCACCCGCTTTTGCTTGTTTTCTAGGTCGAGCAGAAAACAGCATCGCCATCGCTTCTGCAGCTGCCGTCCCCTCGTCTAGCAACGAAGCATTTGCCATTTCCTTTCCTGTAAGATCGCAAACCACTGTTTGGAAATTCAACAAAGCTTCAAGTCGGCCTTGAGCGATCTCAGCTTGATAAGGAGTATACGCTGTATACCAACCCGGATTCTCCAAAATATTTCGACGTATTACGCTGGGAACTTCGGTGGGGTAATACCCCATCCCGATATAATTTCTAAACGTTGAGTTTTTTGAAGCGAGTTCATCTAGATGTTCTAAATACTCGCTTTCCGTCAATGCACTCGGGAGATTTAACGGTTCCCTAAGTCGTATCGCCGCAGGAACGGTTTTCTCAATAAGTTCATCAATTGAGCCGCAGCCAATGGCTGAGAGCATTGATTTTTGGTCTTCAAAACGAGGACCCATATGCCTTGAGGCAAAACTTCCAATTTCCATGTGAAGAAATCTAAAAATTGAGCAAATAAAAAAAAGCAAATATATCTTGAAGCTTGCGAAACATCATCTTAAGAGATGAATTTCTCACCTTTGCATCATGCAACTTATTAAGATCCTGGGATTTTCACACATTGTCATCGCACTGGGGGCTGGAGTAACAGTGTATGTGACTGGATTTGCATTGGGCTTGGAAGGGGCGTTTTTTCAAGCTGCATTGATTGTGGGGGCCTTAACAGGCCTGGGATACACAGCACAAAGATTGATAAAAACCATGTTTTTCCCATCGTCCGCTCCTGCAGAAAGAAATGCATATATGAAGAGCTTCGGGATGAGATTGTTCATTATTTGGGCCGCAATCTTGGTTGCTGCTTTATTATTTGTGGAGGTTATGCTCTCCACTTCGACGTTTATTGTAGGCGGCTTTTTAATCACAACAGGGCTTATGTACGCACTGGTTCCTGCGAGAGAAATTGCCTATTTAAAATTGCCCTTCATTTCTTTGGTGTGGGCAATCGCCACGGTCATATTCCCGGTTTACTTAACTGGTTTAGAGGGTGATATAGACATGTGGACTGTGTTTGCCATCGTCCTTTCGCGTGGATTATATATTGCAGGACTTACCATTCCTTTCGATGTGAGAGATCTAGACATAGATCAATTGAGCATGAAAACTGTGCCTCAAACGATAGGCGTTGCTTCATCGTTATACTGGGCGATGATTCTCGTCGGGTCTTCGGCAATTTTGTGGTTTGGACTCGCGGCATCACAATCAATTAATGGTTATGTGGGCATTGCATTAGGCATCCATGCTGTAGTTACAATACCCTTTGTTTCCCCTCCTTTTTCTGGGATAAATCGACATGAAATATATCACACCTTTGTTCTCGACGGAATCCTTGTGGCTCAAATTTGGGCTTTACCGATAAGCGCGCTCTGTTTCATTTAGCGTAATGTAGATTTGCACAATGAAGTCCACTCTTCCAACAATAGATTTTGCGTGCGCATTAGACGCCTCTGATCCTCTAAGTAAATTCAGAGAACAATTTCTTATTCCGCAACACAACGGAAAAGACACGTTGTATTTTACAGGCAACAGTTTGGGGCTACAACCACGTGAAGCGTCTAAGACTTTGCAGATAGAACTTGATGATTGGGCAGAATTAGGCGTAGAGGGTCATTTCCGCGCACGTAATCCATGGATGCACTATCACGAACTTTTCAGTGAGAGGCTGGCGGCCATTGTGGGGGCCGAGCCCACTGAGGTTATTGCTATGAACGCGTTAACTGTCAACCTTCATCTTTTACTCGTCAGCTTTTACCGTCCTTCAGGCAAGCGCAAGAAGATTCTCTGCGAGCTTAAAGCCTTCCCTTCGGATCGATATACGCTCGTAAGCCAAATTCGTTTTCATGGAGGAAATCCAGAAGAAGACCTCTTAGAAATTGCGCCAAGAGAGGGAGAACATCTGTTGCGGATAGAAGATATTGAAAAAGCAATTTCTGATGCCGGAGAAGAGCTCGCAACGGTGATGATTGGTGGGGTTAATTATTACAATGGACAGTTGCATGATCTTGAACGAATCACAAAAGCAGCACATCAAGTAGGTGCTATTTGTGGATTCGACCTCGCTCATGGTGCTGGAAATGTGCCATTCAAACTCCATGATTGGGGCGTCGATTTTGCTTGCTGGTGCAGTTATAAATATTTGAATTCCGGCCCTGGGGCAGTAGGTGGTGCGTTCATACATTCACGTCATCATACAACACAACTCTCACGTTTTGAAGGTTGGTGGGGTCACGACAAGGATTCCCGTTTTAAGATGGAACCAGACTATGCAAGTATGGGGACCGCCGAATCATGGCAGCTCAGCAATGCCCCCGTTTTAAATATGGCAATTCACAAGCTTTCCCTGGATATTTTTGAATCTGCTGGAGGAATTGATGCATTAAGAGAACGATCCATTCGACTCACTTCATTTTTAGAAAAAACGATTCATGCTGTTGCAGCTGATACAGAAACAGATCTGGAAATTCTCACACCTTCAAATCCCGTGGAACGAGGATGTCAACTTAGCATCGTTGCACATGGACAGGGGCGTGATCTTTACGACAAGCTTTCTGCTTCAGGTGTCGTAGTTGACTGGCGTGAACCAGACGTTATTAGGATGGCGCCTGTGCCACTTTACAATTCTTTTGAGGACATTGCACGGTTTGGACAAATCCTCACAGATGCAATAAAATGAATCGATAAAATTAAGCTGTTGAAGAATGGACTTCCTAGTCTAGCCATTGTATTTGGTGGCGCCAATCTGCTTTCACTTTTACTTGGGTATTCAACATTTGGGCGTCTTCTGGAGATTTCCACTTGGACAGGCTCACAGATTCCCAAGATCCATTTTGATTTGAATCCCCTTTCCATTTTAAGCTGTAAGACCCTGGCGTAAGATCTTTAAAGATGGCTTGGCGACCTTCGGTGAGCTCAATTTCTTGTGTCACTTCTCCATTTGCAGAAAGAAGTTGTAGCCATCCTTCCTTAAGGATAATCACCTCTATTTCTCCGAGCTCGTTGCTCTGAAAGATGCTCCATTTAAAAGATGAAGTGTCTTGCAACTCCTGTGCTCCTTGACCTATCACAGCACCGGGCATGAGCGTGATTTCAAAGCTATTTCCCCTTGTAAACGGCCCCGCGATTTCGATTGAAAATGGATTGTTTTCTTTTGTCCAAATCGAATCTATTTGAACCTCTGAAGAATCCATTCCAGTGACAACAAAAAGACTGTCAACCATCCCTTCTATCGGACGCGTAAACTGAATTTCAACTTTATTTGTTGTTGCGATTTTACCGCCTGGGCCTTGCCTGGCTTCAAAAAGTACCGCATCCTCCATCTTTATTTCAGAAACAACCAAAGTGTCTATGCCAGACCAAACGACCGATTCATTCTCGATTTCATCTCCCCATACCCATAAATTTACCCCTTCAGAATGACGCTTTTGACCACCTATCGATAAAGAGTCGCTGGGTGTAAGTGTCTGGCTCATTTCTATTTGGACCAAGCCCAAAGAATCTCTCGCAGATTGAACAAAGTACTTGACGACAGACAATGGAGTCTCCTGAATCCGGATATTTCTTTTCAGCGTATCATGGCCTGTTACCTCAATTATATCCTCGCAAATAGCCAACGACTCCCCTGGGGTCCACTGATAATTTCTGTCTTGATCATCAACGGCCATCACCCTGTAATTTCCCACAGGCAAATACCTGATTGTGAAGAATCCTTGCGCATCTGTGGTTCCAATAAATTGCGGCTTGAGCCCTTTTTCGATTGAATCCACTGTCGCTTCTGAATCAAACAGGAAAATTCTCACCTTTGTCATCGCAGACCCCGTAAAAGCATCCACAACAGTACCGCTCAAAGACAGGGTATCCAAATCCGCGCCGGTAGAAAAAGCATGTATAAAGTCATCTGTGGGATTTCCTTCGTGAAGGTCAATCACCGCATCCCCAAATTGAAACACGTAGGTCACATTGTCAATTAATGGCTCAAGCCAAGTAAATGTGACTGTTTTACCACGCATACGCCACTCAATCGGTTTTGAGAGGGGGGGAGAAACAAGAAGCTGTGCACCAAGCCCGCGAACATTCACATATTCATCGAATATCACTTCAATCGTTCCGCCTGCTGCGACAGACACATCTGTTGCGCCAAGTGCGGGAGAAATTGAAATTATTTCCGGAGGCGTATGATCGACTTCACCGCCAGATGGAACGCCCATTTGAGCACATGACATGCTGAGGAGATAAAGAACTATTATTCCTGAAAAACGTGTGCCTATCCGCGCCATTGTGCCTCTATAATTTGGACGACCTCCTCTAGAATTTTAACATCCGAAGAAGAAAAACCATTTAATTCAACACTGTCTATATCCAACACTCCCACCACGACGCCATCACACAGAATGGGAACGACAACTTCTGATTTTGAGAGCGAACTACACGCAACATGACCTTTAAAGGACTCCACATCGTCAATCACAATTGTTTGTTTCAGCGCCCATGATTTGGCACAAACCCCTCGGCCCATACTTAACCTTGTACACGCGACAGGCCCTTGGAAGGGTCCCAGGACCAATTCGTTTTTTGTTTTATCTACGAGATAAAACCCCACCCAATGCCACGATGTAGCACTCATTAACAGGGCCGTTGTGTTCGCGAGGTTTGCCACAACATTCTCCTCCCCAGCAACAAGGGCGCGTACATGATCTACTATTTCTGTTTGTAATCCCATCTGTGTCTCGGCAAATATACTCACTCATCAAGCCATCGCAAGAACGACTGCACCCACTACTTTTCGACCTTGTTTTTCCAAAATATCTCTACAGGCTCTCAGCGTTGCGCCAGTCGTCAACACATCATCTACAAGGATGACAAGACGTGGATCTGATGTCACTTTGTGATCGAATCCATAGGTCTGTTTTAAAGCTTCTCCACGACCTTGTCTACTTGAACCCGTTAAAGATTTTCCATGCTTTACCCGAATGAGTGCGCCACCATCAACCTCGACTCCCCAAACTTCGGCCATGCCAGCTGCGAAAATCTCTGCTTGGTTATATCCTCGCTGTAATCTTCTTTTCCAATGAATGGGAATCGGTGTCAGAACGGATCCCCTCGGAGGAGGAGGCCACCTGCGACCCATCCACCTGCCAAGGACCTTGATGGATTTCGGGTCCCCGCCGTATTTGCATTTGTGGATGATTGCTCTTGTCCCTGAATCCCGAAGTCGGAAACCCACTGCGATCCACTCCGCATAAAACCGTTCTCGAAACAACGTGGTTGAAGTCATGTCTGATTCGAAAATTTCCCAGTTCATGACACAAAAACTGCACACGCCAGCAACATGCGCTTCAAACGGAACAGGTTCGGCGCATTTGAAACAAGTTAGAGGTGCTATCCCCTCAAGTAAAGCTTGACTTAGAAGTTTTCTGGTAAAAATCATCCCTACAATGATCGGATGAATATCGTGGGTTTAATCGTGTAATTCACAAGTGTAGGGGTTAGATTCGTAGCGTGAAGTTTGGAAAACTCGATACACATCAGGAACTTGAAGGCAGAGACTGGACGTTGCCCGAATGCCGAATTGAGTGGAAGACGATTGAAAACATCAACAATCCAAATCAGGTTTCAACAGCTGTTAGGACAGGGGGTACAATGTGGACTGTGAGGCCTTGGAGAGGAAAGGTATATCCCCAGAAAGATCCGATGCGAACATGGGCCGGTCACTATGGAAGACAATTCGGCTCACTTGAATTTAATGCGACGCACTACAGAATCTACTCCCCTGAAAAGATGGCCGCATGGGCTGATGAAATGCCGGATGGCTTTGTTTTCTGTCCCAAGTTTCCCGCGATAATTTCTCATTACAGACGGTTTGGAAATTGTGAGGGTCCGACGGACGATTTTATTGCGGGTATTTCAGCACTTGGCAACAAACTTGGCACTGCATTTTTACAACTTCCTCCTCATTACGCGCCCAAGCATAGTGAGAAACTTGGACCATATTTAAAAGCGTGGCCGAGGGATTTGAAAATGGCCATTGAATTTCGTCACCCGGACTGGTTTGAGGGAGGCGAAGATGCGGAGGCGATGTGGAAACTGTTGTCCGAACTGGGTATAGGTGCCGTAATTAGCGATACAGCCGGCAGGCGAGATGCGTTGCACATGAGACTGACCACGAAATTCTTAATCGTACGGTTTGGAGGATATGATGGACACAAATCTGATGAGGAGAGATTAAATCTTTGGACAGAGAGAATCTCTCAATTGACAAAAAACGGGACACCTCTTGAATCATTCGATTTACTAATACACACCACCGACAGTATCCAAACTCCCGAAACATGTCGCCTATTTTCAAAACTAATGAAGGAAACGTGTGGCTTAAAAATCAAGACGCCAAAAGAGATCTTATCGTCTGACTAGCCGTGACACTTCTTGTACTTCTTCCCAGAACCACATGGGCAAGGAGAATTGGGCTGAACTTTCTTCTCTGTACGAATAGGAGCGACTGGCTTGGGACGAGCTTGTTCCTGAGACATGCTGGGTTGGCCAGGAGAAATCGAACCTCCTCTTGGAGCGCCTCCACCCAAATTTTGCTGAGCGATGTTTTGAACCCCTGCTTTTGAGGTCGTACCTAATGGAGTCGCGGCTTGCCTTTTTGCTTGACGAACTGGCTGATCACCTGTGTTTGTGGGGATCGTACATTTCATCAAAAAGGATGCTACCTCCGCATTGATCTTTTGGATCATCTGCTTGAAAAGCTCATATGACTCAAACTTGTAAATTAAAAGTGGGTCTTTCTGCTCATGGCGGGCATGCTGCACATTTGTTCGAAGGTCATCCATAGATCTGAGATGCTCTTTCCAATGCTGATCAATGATAACAAGGACGATTTGCTTCTCCAAAGTTTTCATGACACTCTGACCCTCAGTCGCAACACTCTCATGAATGTTTGCACTTATTTGAATCGTCTTGCGACCATCTGTAAACGGAACGAGGATATTCTCGAAATCGTTTGTGTCATCGTCGTGGACTTTTTGAATCACAGGATGGGCTCTTCTCGCTAAATCTGCGATTTTATCTCTGTAGTGCGCTTCTGCTTTTTTGTAGCACAAATAAACCAAATCATCGGTGTTTGATGATTCAAATTCGCTTTCAGAAACGGGAGCTTCCATTCCGAAATTAGAAATCATTGCAAAGCGGAAACCGTCATAATCTTTCACCGGATGCGTGGAATCAACATTTCCCTCCACCAATTCAAAGAACATATTTGCAATGTCAGTCCTTATTCTCTCTCCCTTCAGCGCATTTCTTCTTCGCTTGTAAATCACTTCACGTTGCGCATTCATCACATCGTCATACTCAAGGAGACGTTTGCGAATCCCAAAATTGTTTTCCTCTACTTTCGTCTGGGCACGTTCAATCGATTTAGAGATCATCTTGTGTTGGATGACTTCTCCGTCTTTGTGACCCATCCGATCCATCATTTTTGCAACTCGATCAGAGCCAAATAGACGCATTAAATCATCTTCTAAAGAGGCATAGAACTGTGACGAACCTGGATCTCCTTGACGTCCGGACCGACCTCTAAGTTGTCTATCTACACGACGTGAGTCATGACGTTCTGTTCCGACAATGGCCAGACCACCATCTTCTTTCACTTGTTGACTTAGCTTAATGTCTGTACCACGACCAGCCATGTTTGTGGCAATCGTAATCGTCCCAGCGTGACCTGCTCGTGTGACCACCTCGGCCTCCTGTTGATGACGTTTTGCATTCAGAACTTGGTGATCCAGTCCGCGCATATCAAGCATTCGAGAAAGCAATTCCGATACTTCCACTGTTGTGGTTCCGACAAGAACCGGACGACCAGATTTGCTCAAAATAGACACGTGATCAATGACGGCATTGTACTTCTCTCTCTTTGTCTTGTAAACAAGGTCCTCTTTGTCATCTCTTGCTATAGGCCTGTTTGTAGGAATGACCTTGACATCTAATTTATAAATATCCCAAAACTCGCCTGCTTCAGTCTCCGCTGTTCCTGTCATCCCAGCCAACTTGTGATACATCCTGAAGAAATTCTGCAGGGTTACTGTCGCATAAGTTTGTGTCGCAGCTTCAATTTTTACGTTTTCTTTTGCCTCAATCGCTTGGTGAAGTCCATCTGAATAACGACGACCGTCCATAATACGACCTGTCTGCTCATCGACAATCTTGACCTTGTTGTCCATGATCACGTACTCGATATCCATTTCAAATAACGTGTACGCTTTCAAAAGTTGATTCATAGAATGAATCCGTGAAGATTTCACTCCGTAATCTTGCATGACCTCTTGCTTCTTTGCGAGCTTGTCGTCATCAGAAGCGGAAGAGTTGTCGACGTTTACAAGTTCTGTTGCAATGTCCGGCATTGTGAAGAACGCATCGTCATCCATCCCTTGCGTGAGAAAGACGATTCCTTTTTCAGAAAGTTCAATTTGATTCTGTTTCTCGTCGATCACAAAGAAAAGTTCGGCATCAGCCTTGTGCATTTCCTTTTGATTGTCTGCCAAATAAATCGCCTCAACTTTAAGGAGCAATTGACGCATTCCTTCATTGCTGAGAAACTTAATCAGCGGCTTCGATTTAGGAAGGCCACGGAACGCTCTGTAAAGTGAAAGGCCGGCAATTTCTTTTTCACTTTTTGACAGATCATCCTTCAAAAGATTCTTCGCATCGAGCAGGAAAGCTTGAACTGCTTTTTGCTGAACCTGAAGCAGCTTGACAACCATCGGTTTCAGCGCTTCAAACTCCTGCTCATCCCCTTTGGGAGTGGGTCCACTTATAATAAGTGGTGTTCTCGCCTCGTCAATAAGAACAGAATCGACCTCATCAACAATGGCATAGTGATGTCGGCGTTGTACGAGCATCTCTGGCTTTTGGGCCATGTTGTCTCTCAAGTAATCAAATCCAAACTCATTGTTTGTTCCAAACGTGATGTCACATTTATACGCTTCTCGACGCGCCTCACTGTTGGGTTGATGTCTGTCAACACAGTCAACTGTCAAACCATGGAATTCATAAATAGGACCCATCCACTCTGAGTCTCTACGTGCCAAATAATCATTGACTGTCACCAGATGTACCCCTCTTCCTGTGAGTGCATTCAAGAATACTGGCAACGTCGCCACCAGCGTCTTCCCCTCTCCCGTGTGCATCTCGGCCACACTTCCTCTATGCAATGCAACGCCACCTACGAGCTGTACATCGTAGTGAACCATGTCCCAAGAAACATCTGAACCGGCAGCTTTCCAATGTTTTGACCAATAGGCCTTGTCTCCCCTGATGGATACCATGTCACGAGAAGCCGCGATGTCCTTGTCGAAGTCCAAAGCCGTCACTTCTATATCTTCTTCTGCAGAAAATCGTTTTGCAGTTTCTTTGATGATGGCAAAAGCCTCAGGAAGAATTTCTGCCAGAACAACTTCGAGTTGCTCATTGATTTCGGCTT
>CAWVRV010000015.1:0-41361 GCA_963932755.1 uncultured Flavobacteriales bacterium
CGTGGCCCCAAGTGAGTCAAAGAAAATGCTGTCTAGAGAAAGCTCAAGGTCACATGCCAAGCAAGATGGCAGGGGAGTAGGGTTGAGCTCGATAGGTGCTCCAGAAACAAGTTCTATACCTGCTAACCCTGGGTAATCTGCAGGGTATCTGGCGGCTCTAAATGTCAGGTTCTGAATTGGCAAAAGGACTGTGCCTTGATTCACAGGAGAACCCACGCCAGCTATATTTTTCAAGGGGGTTTTATAATGCCAAACGAGATCTCCATCTTGAGTGTACTCTCGAGTGTCTCCAGTTCTTCCCGAACAAATAAGGCTGTTGCCATTGTTTAGGCGTTGGAAAGATGATACGATATTTGAATACAAGTCAGATGGTTCAGGGGACATAAACGTCCAATCAAAATCAAGTGGGAGGTATGTCCCAGATTCGCTGTCCATAAAGTACTCGTTTTCGTACTCGTCATAAATAGGATTTAGCGTGTTGACGGTACTGATTACGTTAGTATCTAAAGGAACCCTGTTGTTAAAGACACCCACTTTTCCATAATCGGGACTGCTTGTGTCAAGCCCCAGATCTAACCAATGCGTGTCATGTTGGAAGAAGAGTTTTTGGTCGGCAGCGTCTCCGTGATCATATGCAGCAGGATTTCCCCAACGCCACTTTAATTCTCCAGGTGTCGTATTTCCTTTGTCGATCAACCACATCTCACCAAAAGTCGGTACACTCAACATGATGTGCTTGGAGTAGTCATCATAATCAATGGCATTAATATGAAGCCAGTCAGGAGCAGCTGGCAGGCCCATTCCAAAGTTGATGTCAATTTTATCAATGTTGTCTGCAATGACGCCATAGTTTGACTTTGAAGCGTCAAAATCTTGGATAAGATGATCCCAAGCAGCCCATTCCCAGATAATATCTGCGCCCATGTTGTCATTGGGAGAAATTTCCCACACAACTTCTGACCATATTCCGCCACCCGTCAGGTTTGTTGTGTCACGTCCAGCTTCTACGCAATCTAATGAATCATGCTTTTCCCATGCAATGACGAGAACATTGCCATTTGACAAAGGTTCAACATCGTGGTGCAGTCTGTATGCACTGTCATTTCGCGTGAATGACCAGATCAGCTCATTGTCCCAAGTGCGACGCTCTACAGTTGCACCAGCTCCACCAGTCCAAATCGCATCTCCACTGAAATCAGCAGGTCTGTGCGTGGTGATTACGTCACTGTTCTCAAGCAAATAAATAACATTTCCAGGACGAAGCGTGTCGTTGCTTTCCCAAGTATGAACTACATTCCCACACATGTCTAACAGAAATGCGTCTGGTTGGTTGTGAGGGAAAATCATGTTGTAGCCTCCATCTGTCGCTTCCTCATCGTAAACGATTGTGCCTACCGTATTTTCTTGAGCGAAGTTGAAGTTGATGAACATCAGAAGGATGAGTCCAGTTGTGTATTGGAGTTTCATGAGATATTGTTTTCTATAATTTGACTATTCTTTTTGAGAAGGAACCTTGTAAAAACTTAGGGGAGAATTCAAGAATGTAAAAACCTGCATTAAGTTTCTGTCCGATTATAAAAGTCTCCCCACGTTTCACTTCCCCCATTTCTAGCAATACGCCACTTGTTGAGTATACACGCCAAACCCCTTTTTCTTTGGCATGTATTGACGTAAAATCTGCAAAAGGGTTTGGGTATGCTTCGCTATAAGAATGTTCTAAGTCACTGATTTCACTGTCACACCCCGTAATCCAACTGTTGGCTTCAAGCACCTCCCCAGGAGTCATGTCTTTTCCTTGAAACCCTGGGTAATCGGATGCATATCTAGGGAATCTGAATATGCCATTGTTCCCAGGGTCATTTCCTTGCGTTGTTGCTCCGAAAGCCGTGATGGGGTTAACATATCTGAAAACGATTTCTCCTTCAGGATTGATCTCAAATGCGACACCGTTTTGGCCATTTGCAATGAGCGTATTTCCATTGGGTTGTCTCTCCGCACCAGAAACATTTGAGGAGTAAAATTCGGCATCCAATGTCTCAGGATATCTCCAAGAATAGGTTTCAGGATTAAATGGTTGTGCATCTTCAATGGGATATGTTCCATTTGCCATTTCAGGGAGTGTGATTTCTTCTACAGATGAAGCTTCTAAACCTGGCCTGTTGCGTCCATTGTTATAAACCAACACATTCCCCCCTCCAGGATGGTCTTCATCTATCCAATGCGCATTGTGCTGAAAAAACAGCGTGCGATCTTCAATCGTGCCCCTTTGGTAGACCATGGGATTCCCGTATCTCCACAAAAGATCACCTTCTGGCCCCATCGCTTCTGCTGTCGTTGTAGAATGATCGACAATGAAGATTTCGTTCAATTTCGCTGCGCTTATCATTATTTGATCTAATGATTCATTGTATGCGATAGAATTTGAATGCATCCAATCTGGGTTTAAACCATTTGCACCATTGTTCGCTGTGTAATTGATATTGAAACGTCGGGGTTCATCCGAAATTTCAGCATAATTTGGAAGAGTTTCATCGGTGTCTTGAACCAGATGACTCCATGCACACCACTGCCAAACAACCTCCCCTCCAAAATTCCCAGTAGGTTGAATTTCTGTGATTTGAGTACACCAAACATCGTTTTCGGTTTCATTGGGTGTTTTCCCCATTTCCAATGCTTCGGCGTAGGAATGTCTTTCCCAACCTAAGATTAAGAGGTTTCCATTTGGCATCCATTCAATATCGTGGTGCTGATGTTGTAATGTGTCTGCCCAGTTCATAGACCAAATCAAATCCCCTTCCCAACTGTATCTTTCAACCCTTCCTCCTGTGCCGCCTCCGGAAAAAGGAGGGGTTGCGTCTGAGCTTAGTCGTGAGGTTCTTAACAAACTGCCGTCTTCAAGAATGTATGCAGAGAGGGCGATGCGGTATTCACTCTCCCACTGATTAATCAACTGCCCACAATTGTCAACCAAGTATGTATAGTCTGAGCCAGTTGGTGCCAGCAAGTTGAAACCATCAAAGGCCTCAGTGTTGTTTATGAATGTTCCAACAGTCTGCGTTTGGGCGCTGAGATGAGACTCAAATAAACAGATGAGAGAAACACAGAAGAGTATCGTCTTGTTCATTTAAAGTGTGTTATTTCGTCCAAACCTTGTCCTTCTTTTCCTGAGGTATAAACGACACTTCAGCGGCCCAGGAATTGCAGCGCTTCAATTCATCCAGACTCATTCCAAGTGTCTTGTGTGCGATTTGGTATTCATCCATGAGCGTGATGCCCATCACACCTGGATCATCACTATTTATAGTTGTTTTAATGCCCAAGTCCATTAATTGTTTAAGTGGATGTGACGCCAAGTCAGGGACAGCTTGGGTTAACCAATTGCTGGTAGGACAAAGTTCCAGAGGTATTTTTTCATCCGCAAGTCTTCGGATCACCTTTTCATCGTGAATGGCCTGAACCCCATGACCTATTCTATCGGCATGTAAATAATCGATAGAAGCCAGGATGTTGTTTGGGGATCCTGGCAAAGCTGGTTCTCCGGCATGGATTGTAATTCCTAGTCCTGCGGCCTTGGCCTTGTCAAACATGGGTGCAAATTGTTTGGGGGGGTAGTCCACTTCATTGTCTGCAAGATCAACAGCGAGGAATTCGCCCTTGTGTTCAATGGCAAAGTCACACCAGTACATATTCTCTTTGTGGGATTTTATTCTCTGCAACAAGCAAATAAGTCCCACAGCCATGGGGTACATTGTTTCTGCCCGGACACACCCCTTCATGATTGCCCGGTGTAAATTTTCAGCGCCCAGGTAAGGAAACACATCAAGAGTGAAGCTCGGTGCATATCTAAGTTCAAGCAATCGGACATTGCTCTTCAGATACATGTCTTCACATGCTTCAAATGCGAGCCGTTCGATCCTTTCTAAGGATGACAGTCGATCTCTTGTGTGTAGAAATTTATTTAACACCGTCGGGAGATCTGCCATCGGTTCTAAAATCAAAAATTCCCTTGCGAAATCTTCTTGGGTTTTTATCTTAAAACCGTCCTCTATAGCCCATTCCATCATCGTTGACGGTCTGAAAGCAAGCTCCAAATGACAGTGTAATTCAACCTTAGGTAGGTTGAATAATTGTTCGTTTATCTCATCCAAATTCATCTTGACAAGTTACTGCTTATTCCTCCCCCGCAAAATACGTTTACCTTTGAGGCGTGGCTATCGAAATAAAAAATAAAAAAGCATCTTACACTTATTTCCTAGAGGATGAGTTTACTGCTGGTATTCAATTGAATGGAGCAGAAATAAAATCTATTCGAAACGGAAAGGCCAGTATTGGAGAATCCTATTGTCGCTTCGATAAGGGCGAACTTTTTGTATTCAACATGTATGTGTCGGAGTATAAAAACGCGGGCTATTCAATTCAGATGCCTCGTCGCCAGAGAAAATTACTTCTTCAGAAGAAGGAATTAAAAAAGCTATATAAAAAGCTTAAGAATACGGGTGTTACTTTAGTTCCCACGCTCATGTTTATTGCGCCTTCAGGATATGCAAAGTTGCGTTTCCGTGTTGCCAAGGGCAAGAAGATGCATGACAAGAGGGCTACTTTAAAGGAAAAAGACGTCGCACGTGATTTAGATCGACTTATATAACAGATTCTACCTCCTTCGAAACGGAGACTCTGTAGTGATCGCTGATGTCTTCCCATTCCCAAGCAAAATGCTCCATCACATCACGAAGGCTCTTCATGATGATCGGGTTGGGAACATTCATGTCCCTGAAGTACACGTCTTGTTTGTCAATGAGTCCGTACTTATAAAAAACCGCCCGAGTCATCGCTGTGACGGTGTTGTTTGAAGGGTGGTTGATCTTCTTCATGAAATCCCTGTTCGCTTTCACTTTAAGCGCAAAGTCGTTTTTAGGGACGCCTAGGGCAAGTCCAAACTTCGCACAGCATCTTTTGATGATGGCTCGATCTACACCTGGTTCAAAGTACTTGGGGACCAAACTTAGATTTGCTGAGACGACGATCATTAAGAATAGGCCGTAGTCTTTTTTATCTAGATCAGGGTAAGTTTCAAAACCGGGAGAGGCATTTAGCATCGATGCAACTTCAGGCCATCCCTTCTCAACCGTCTCGAAAGATGAGTTGACGAAGATGTTGGCCACCTTTTCATCGGTAAGCTTCTTTTTAGATAGCCAGCTGAGTAGTCCCTTGTTTATCATCCTTGGGTCTCAAAGTTAATCAAGAGAAATCATGGTTTTTCGTGCACATTTATGACCGCTATTAACAGGGTTATCCACAATTATGTCCATTTCGTTGTCATGTCCTTACCTTCGTACTATGTATCAAAATGTCCTGAAACCCTTGTTGTTCCTGATGTCTCCGGAAAAAGCCCATCACTTTTCTATGACGATGTTGCGATTTGTAATGGTCATTCCGGGGATGGCTTGGGTGTTAAAGCAATGCTTTAACTCAGGCATCTCTGATACCACTGTAAACATCTGTGGTCTTGAGTTTCCAAATTCGGTAGGTGTCGCTGCAGGTTTTGACAAAGACGCGCGATACCTGAGAGAACTTCAAGTTCTTGGATTTGGTCATGTAGAAGTAGGTACACTTACACCCATTGCCCAATCAGGGAATCCCCGACCCCGACTTTTCCGATTAAAAAGAGATGCCGCTCTTCTCAATCGTATGGGATTTAATAATGGAGGTGTAAATGACGCAGTTTCAAGACTTAAAAGACGACCTGTTGGATTAATTGTTGGAGGGAACATCGGTCGGAATAAGGTGACATCTAATGAGAATGCAACTTCAGATTACATTGCATGTTTTGATGCACTTCATCCGCACGTAGATTATTTTGTCGTGAATGTAAGTTCACCCAATACACCAGGACTGAGAGAACTTCAGGACAGAGCACCACTTTCAGCTTTGCTTCGAGCTGTTGTAAAGCGAAATAATGAGGCCCAACTTCCCCCAGACTCTAAGCGTAGACCTGTTTTCTTAAAGATTGCACCAGATATGACAGATGCTCAATTGGATGATGTCATCGATATTGTCATTTCTGAAAAGGTGGATGGGGTCATCGCAACAAACACGACCATATCACGTTCTCATCTGAAAACAAAATCAATGGATGATTTGGGTAGTGGAGGTGTGTCTGGTGCTCCTCTATGTTCTCGCTCTACAGAAGTAATCGCATACTTGTCTCAAAAATCCTCGGGTGCGTTCCCTATCATTGGTGTTGGAGGCATAGACTCGCTCTCCTCTGCGAAAGAGAAAATGGATGCTGGAGCCTCTTTGGTCCAAATTTATAGCGGATTTATATACAGAGGTCCTGGCTTGGTGAGAGAGATTAGAAAAGGACTGAAAGGATAGTCTTTACAGCAATTCACTTAATTTCATGACGCGATCGAGTCGAGGCCCTTTTTCCGTTTGCATTAAAGTACAAACTTCATTTGCGGCATCGTGTTCTAAAAAAAGATGATACCCATTGTTTGCGGCTTCGTTGAAAATCCTGCTGCGTTCTTCGAGTGTTAGCAGTGGACGCGTATCGTAGCCCATGACATATGGTATCGGGATGTGTCCCACTGAGGGCAGCAGGTCCGCCATGAAGACGACCGTGGTGTCACCTAATTTGATGATGGGGCACATTTGAGCGTCAGTGTGCCCGTTCACGACGAATGCATCGAAACCGAGTCCAGTGTTTATGCGCAGATCGTCATCAGATGCATCTACAAACTTGAGCTGTCCAGATTCTTGCAGGGGTTTTATGTTTTCAGAAAGGAAACTTGCGCGTTCGCGCGGGTTTGGTTCAGTGGCCCATTTCCAGTGCCTTGAATTGCTCCAGAAAGTCGCATTTTTAAAAGCGGGACGATAGCCGTTGCGAGAGTCGTTCCATTCTACGGCGCCACCCACATGATCGAAATGCAAGTGGGTGAGGAAAACGTCTGTAATGTCGTCACGAGAAAACCCAGCTTTTAAGAGCGATTTGTCCAGTGAATCGTCTCCGTGTGGGTGATAATGACCAAAGAACTTCTCACTTTGTTTGTCACCTAATCCACAATCTATTAATGTTAATTTGTCACCGTCTTCGATCAGCAATGAGCGCATCGCCCAAGGGCATAAATTATTTGCATCAGAAGGGTTCGTTCTTGACCATAGTTTTTTTGGTACAACGCCGAACATGGCTCCCCCGTCCAATTTAAAATTACCGTTGTGAATAGTATGAAGTTGCATGCGTCTAAGGTAGTATCTTTGTCTTTTGATATAAGAACTGAATAATACTTCCCTATGCCGCTTTCTTCTTTGAATGCTATTTCTCCAGTTGACGGACGATATCACAGACATACCCATATCCTTGGGCCATTGCTTTCAGAGTTTGGGTTAATTAAGCATAGGGTAGAGGTGGAGGTAAAGTACTTCATTGATTTAGTGAGTTTGCCGCTTCCTCAGCTCGATGGTTTTCCCAAAGAAAAGTTTGAAGACATGAGGGGGTTGTATCTTCTTTTCTCTGAAGCAGATGCGCAAAGAATTAAAGATCTTGAGGCGACTACGAACCATGATGTGAAGGCGGTTGAATATTGGATTAAGGAAGAGATGGTGAAATTGGGGGTGAGCCAGTGGAGTGAGTTCGTTCACTTTGGTTTGACTTCTCAGGACGTCAACAACACAGCCATTCCATTGTCGCTTAAGCGGGCTACAGAAGAGGTGTACTTGCCTTTAATCGATGAGGTTATCGCCAAATTAAGTGGGCTTGCAAACGATTGGAAGTCTGTGCCGATGCTTGCAAGAACACATGGCCAGTCGGCTTCTCCTGTGACTCTGGGGAAGGAGGTGAGTGTTTTTGAAAACCGACTTAGGATACAACGTGATGCGATCGCAAATTCTGTGTACGCAGCCAAATTTGGAGGTGCAACAGGTGGGTTTAACGCCCACAAAGTAGCCTATCCAGGCATTGATTGGCCTGCGTTTGGGACGAAATTTGTAGAAGATAATTTGGGGCTGTTTCGGAGCAAGGTGACCACTCAGATCGAACATTACGATCACCTCGCGGCATGGTGTGATGCGATGAGGCGTGCAAATACAGTGATGATGGATTTGGACAAAGATATTTGGACGTATGTGTCGATGGATTACTTCAAGCAAAGGATTGTGGAGGGGGAGGTAGGATCCTCAGCGATGCCACATAAGGTGAATCCCATAGACTTCGAGAACAGCGAAGGAAACTTTGGGATGGCCAACGCAGTTTTGGGACATTTTTCTGAAAAACTGCCTATCTCTAGAATGCAACGCGATTTAACAGACTCTACAGTTCTTCGGAACATTGGTGTTCCGATGAGTCACGGTCTCATCGCATTGAGGTCATTGTTAAAAGGCTTGGGCAAACTTGTTCTGAATACCTCTGCATTGGAAGCGGCCTTGGAAGACAACTGGGCTGTGGTCTCTGAAGGAATTCAAACAATTCTGCGTCGTGAAAACTACCCCAAACCATATGAGGCATTAAAAGACCTAACAAGAACTGGTGAAAAAATCAATGCTTCTTCGATGCGTGCTTTTATTGATACTTTAAATGTATCCGATGACGTTAAAGATGAGTTAAGGCAGATTACACCCTCGACTTACATCGGATTTTCTGAAGACTTGGTGTCGTAATTTGCTGTTAGACTGAACATGAAGCGACTATCTGTTTTATTCCCCCTATTCAGAGCCTACCGTTGGAATCTTGTTTCCAACGCAGTATTAAATGCAATAGGTGCGGTATTGTCTCTTTTTTCGTTCTTAAGTGTTGTTCCATTTCTACGCATTTTATTTTCGGGCAAGTCCACTCCTACCAAGGTAGAAGTAGTCCCTTTGGCGGATGATATTCCTGGGAAGATCGGTGCTTGGTTTGATGGCTATGTTCTTGAAGGGGGAGATTCTCGTGCTTTAATCACGGTCTGTATTGCCGTTGTTGTATTGGCGGTTCTGAAGAATTTGGTGTCTTACCTCGCCATGTATAGTCTTGCGACGATTCGTACGGGTGTAAGTAGAGACTTGAGAGACAAAATGTATGGCCGAGTTCTGGGAATGAGTATGGGGTGGTTTACGGATTCGCGCAAGGGAGATGTTTTGAGTCGCCTTACTGTTGATTTGAATGAAGTGGAAGTCAGTATTGTGGGGTCGATAGAGGTGATGTTTAAGTCGCCCCTCATTGTATTTATTTCAATCGCAGCGCTCTTTGCGCTCAGCTGGGAGCTTACCATTTTTGCATTGGTGTTTCTGCCCGTCAGTGGAATACTTATTAGTAGAATTGCAAAAAAACTAAAACATTCAGCGAAGAGAGGCAAGGAGGAGCTGGGATCTTTGGTTAATATTTTGGATGAAACGTTAAGTGGTGTTCGAATTATTAAAGCATTTGGGGTAGAAAAGTTTTTTTCAGACCGATTCAATGCGCGCAACCAAAAGCATTTTATGGCCATGCGTAAGATGTTTAGGCGCGAGTACCTTAGTTCACCAGTCAGTGAAGTGATTTCATTAACGGTGATGGCGATCCTTCTCGGTTATGGAGGTCACATTGTTCTTGATGGAAGTACGGGTCTTACCGGGGATTGGTTTATTGGATACCTGGTTGTTTTTTCTCAGATTATTCCTCCTGCTCGTGCTTTCAGTGATGGTTGGTTTAGGATCAATAAAGGTGTGGCATCTCTTGACAGATTGGAAGAAATGCTCGTGGTTTCTCATCCGGTCAAAAATGCTGCTGAAGACGCCCTTCCTTTTGTGGCGCTCGAATCGGGAATTACGTTTAACAATGTGAGTTATTTCTATGGGGACCAAGCTGTGCTTACTGAGCTCTCTCTAGAGATTAAAAAAGGGGAAGTGATTGCTCTTGTAGGGGCTTCCGGGTCAGGTAAAACCACACTCTCGAACTTGCTCATCAGGTTTGATGACCCTACAAAGGGCTCCGTAGAAATTGATGGCCGTGACCTTCGCGACATCCCCGTTTCTTCATGGCGTCAGAAATTAGGAGTCGTTACCCAAGAGTCGATCTTGTTTCACGGAACCATTGCTTCGAATATTTCTCTTGGTGAAGAGGAGGTCGATCATGAACGGTTAATTCAAGCAGCGAAGGCCGCTCAAGTGATGGAATTTGCTACCAAAATGTCTGATGGCCTACAAACGTCCGTAGGGGATGGTGGAGGACGTCTTTCGGGAGGGCAAAGGCAAAGGGTTGCGCTTGCGCGTGCACTCTACCGCAATCCTTCTATACTTGTCCTGGATGAAGCTACTTCTGCATTGGATGCGGCGTCTGAGCACGAAGTCCAAAAGGCGTTAGATGCCGCAATGAAAAACAGAACAGTCCTGGTCATCGCGCATCGACTTTCTACAGTATCCAAAGCAGATAGAATCGTCCTTCTTTCTCAAGGGCGCATTCAGGAGAGTGGAACACATGATGAACTTATTGCATTAAATGGAGGGTATGCAGAATTAGTTAAGCTTCAGTCTTTCTCTTCATAACTTCACAACGTGACTAAGAATTTAAAAAACACCAGACCTATCGTCATTGCGGGCCCATGTAGTGCGGAGTCAAGAAGCCAGGTCCTTTCTACAGCAAACGCCCTGAATGGTCATGCTCATTTTTTCCGTGCGGGATTGTGGAAGCCACGAACACGTCCGAATTCTTTTGAAGGAGTAGGTGAGGAGGGGTTGGAATGGCTTGTGGATGTCCAGAAAGAGGTCGGGATCCCTGTGATGACAGAGGTGGCGGATGCCAAACATGTCGAGCTTGCTCTTAAGTATGGTCTAGATGCGGTTTGGATTGGAGCGAGAACGACGGTAAGTCCATTTGCTGTCCAGAACATCGCGGATGCACTTCGTGGAACCGACACTCCTGTTTTGGTTAAAAACCCCATGCATGCAGACTTAAAGCTCTGGATGGGTGCGATAGAAAGGGTGAGTAATTCGACAAAAGGGGAGGTGTTTGCCCTTCACAGGGGGTTTTCAAGCTATGGTCAGAAAAAATACAGGAATGCCCCCATGTGGGAAGTTCCTATAGGTCTCAAAGCAGAAATGCCAGACATACAATTGTTTTGTGACCCAAGTCACATCTCGGGCAAACGAGAATTGCTACAATCGGTGTCTCAAAAAGCCATGGATCTAGGGATGTCAGGTTTGATGATAGAAACACATCACAACCCCAGCGAAGCGTTGAGCGACGCAGAGCAGCAGTTGTTGCCAGCTGATTTAATTCGCCTGCTGGACAATCTGACAATCAGAGATCTTAATCTAGATCAGTCACAGACATCAGATATCCGACATCTAAGAATTAAAATGGATTCCATCGATGAGCAACTTGTTGAGCTTTTAAGTGGAAGAATGAATGTCGCACGAGCGATAGGTGACTATAAAAAGGAACATGGTCTCACAGTCCTTCAATTGTCGAGGTGGAAAGAAATCATGAAAACAAGAAAGATGTGGTCAGAGGGTGTGGGTTTAGAAGAAGAATTCTTGAAACTTGTATTGGAGCAAGTTCATAAGGAGAGTATTCGGATACAAACTGAAATATTAAATTCCTAGCACTTATTGAGCTTACAGGGTGGTTGTGAAGTTTTTCTCAAAAAAACATGCCGTTTTTTGTAACCAAATAAGAACGACACACGTAATAGGTTCAGGTTTTGGTTAACCGCGTCTTAAATGACGCTAGAATCAGGCGATTTGGTTTAAAAAGGGCACCTCAAACGTGAGGGCCCTTTTTTTTTATGCCAAAGAATTCTATTACTTGATCCTGCGTTTTGTAAATGCCGAAAGCCAAATTGACCTTGACACCCTATATATTACAGGAAGAAGGATCAATAGCGTACTTACTCCACAGATTATAAATGTGCCTGGATGCGTCAGAAATCCAAATTCAATGAACTGCAAAGCGTCAAAGGTGATTAATGCGACCAGTACAGCGACCCACATGCCTACAGTGATTCCATAGCTTACATATGAAGCGCCAAAATAAAATCCAGGTTCTTTTACAAAGTCCGCATCGCAGTTGGGGCACGCTTTGTGCATCTTTGTGAGCGACTTGAGTTTATATGGATTCGAAACCTCGAAAAGTCCTGCCTCAGCACAGCTGGGGCATTTGCAACTCAGTATTGTCTTTAAATGCGAGGTCCCTAAGCCCATTATTTTAATGTTGAAGGGCACACATTGTCTGTGACAGGCATTTCTGTTTTTGTGATTTCGTCGTATCCACCCAGTACATCGATCCCATTGTGAATTCCTTGCTTTTTCAAGATCGAATTTGCAATCACAGATCGATATCCTCCTGCACAGTGGATATAGAAGTCACCCTTGTTGGGGAATGCGCTTAAGTATTCGTTGATGTAATCAAGGGGTGTTGATTCCGCAAATTCGATATGTCCAGCCGTATACTCTCCCGTCTTTCTAACATCGAAGACAGGAGGGGAGTCTAACTCCACTAGTTTGCTTGCTTCAATGGTCTCTATGCGGTCGGTTTCTTTGCCGGAATCAATCCAGTTCTTAAATCCACCTTGAAGAATACCGATGACATTGTCGAATCCAACTCTGGAGAGCCTGATGACAGCCTCTTCCTCCATTCCCTCTTCAACGACAAGTAAAATAGGCTGCTTCACATCCACCAATAATGCACCTACCCATGGTGCAAATCCTCCAGCCAATCCGATGAATACAGAACGAGGTATGAATCCTTTTACAAATTCTGATTCATGCCTCACATCCAGGATTACAGCGTCGGTGTCATTTGCAGCAGTCTCAAACTTATCAGGATCAAGCAAGTTCGTTCCATTTTTGATCACCTCATCAATAGATACATAGCCCTGCTTGTTCATTTGGATATTGAACCCGAAATATTCAAGCGGTGGCAACAATCCCTCAAGAACTTCATCTATAAACTCCTCACGTGTCATATCCGATCTCAGCGCATAGTTGTTTGCTTTTTCGTGTCCGACAGTACCGACAGTTTCTTTGCTCATGTTCTTCCCGCACGCTGATCCTGCGCCATGTCCCGGATAGATAATCACATCATCTTTCAGAGGCATAATTTTTGTTTGTATGCTGTCAAAGAGCATTCCTGCAAGATCTTCTTGCGTCATGTTTTCTGCCTTTTGGGCCAAATCAGGACGTCCTACATCTCCGAGGAACACGGTGTCTCCAGAGAACAATGCGTGTTGCTTGCCATGTTTGTCATACACCAAAAAACAAGCGCTTTCCATGGTGTGGCCAGGTGTGTGCAAAACCTCAATCTCTAATTTCCCCACTTTAAAACGTTGCCCATCGGTTGCTTTGATAGATTCGAAGGCTGTTTGTGCAGTGGGGCCATAAACAATTTGAGCGCCGGTTTTTTCAGCCAAAGTCACGTGTCCCGACACAAAATCAGCATGGAAATGCGTTTCGAAAATGTATTTAATTTTCACATTGTCTTTTTCAGCCAGATCAATGTAATGCTGTACTTCCCTCAATGGATCTATGATGACAGCTTCGCTACTACACTTCACGTAATATGAGCCTTGCGCAAGGCAGCCTGTGTATATCTGTTTAATTTCCATACTCTACTTTATTCTTTGTCGTCTAAATCAGGATTGTCTACTTGAGTGGCAATTCTCTTTAAATCCGAATCAATAGACCCTGGTTTGTAAATGTCTTCAACGGCCATTTCAATGCTTGTAAAGCACCTTGTTTTGCCTATCCGCGTAATAAGTTTGGATGATTCAATGATGTCTCTTACGGGCCCTATCGCTGCGGCCAGTCGGAAGCTCGTTCCTCTTTCTTCCAAATCATCGATGATGTTTTCTAGGGCGGTAATGCCTGACGCATCAATGTATCCAATCGATTCGGCACACAAAATGACAGTTTTAATTCCATCCGTCCTCTGAGAGATCTGGTCTTCTATAGAAGAAACCATAAATCGATGATTTGCAAAATGCAACGCGGAGTCAAATCGGACGATCAAGACTCCGGTTCTGATGTTGGCTTCTGGAAACCTATTGATATTTCGATAGACACCGGCTATTTCTCCAAGTTCAGCAAAATGTGGCCTCATCTGCTTATAGACCAAAACGACAATTGACAATCCGACGCCTGAAGCGATGCCTTCGATCATGCCCACGGTTGCCGTGACTATAAAGGTCACAAAGAGCAGTCCAGCTTCAACCTTGTGACTCTTCCAAAGCGAAATGGGGAGCTTGACATCAATTAATCCGATCACGGATACAATAATGATTGCCGACAATACTGCCTTCGGTAGATGGTAAAACAGGGGTGTAAGAAACAGCAATGTAAGGGCAATTAATAACGCAGCGACGAATGACGCCATTGGGGTTACCGCCCCAGCTTTGTCGTTGACTGCCGATCGAGAAAAGCCCCCAGTAGTAGGGTATGATTGAAACAGCGAGCCGATGACATTTGAGAGCCCCAAGGCTCTAAGTTCCTGATTTGGATTGATTTTATATCCGTGTTTTTCTTCTAGCGCTTTCGCAATAGAATATGCTTCCACAAATGAAACCAATGCAAGGGTAATCGCTATTGGGAGCAATTCGTAAAAACCGGTGTGATCTAATGTAGGAATGCGAAACATTGGAAGCCCTTCAGGGATAACGCCTACGATCGCGACTCCGGTTTGCTCCAGCTCCAAACCAAATACGGCGAGGATTCCAAGTGTCACGACGATAAGCGCTGCAGGAATCTTTGTTTTGTTTCGGTATTTCGAAACAACAAGGAACAGACCAATGGACAGTATTCCGATTGCGAAGGTTGCGAAATGTATGTCTGTGATTGTATGTCTTGCAGAAAAAAAGAGATTTTGGATTTGACTGTTCCTCGGAATCTCTATGCCCAATAGATTTGATATTTGGTTCAGTCCTATAATGATTGCAGCAGCAGATGTAAATCCACTAACGATAGGGCGAGAAAGGAAATTCACGACAAACCCTGCCCTAAGAAAACCCAGCAACAATTGAATGCCCCCAATCATGAATGCAAGACCTATGGCCAATTCGATGTATCTGTCCGATCCAATTGCAGCGATTGCACTTAAGCCCACTGCGACGAGGAGTGAGTCCATGGCGACTGGTCCGACAGATAGTTGTCTTGATGTACCTGTTAGCGCGTAAATCATTTGAGGGACCAATGATGCATACAGTCCGTACTCTATCGGTAGTCCCGCAATAAGTGCGTATGCCATCCCCTGTGGAATAAGGAGTATGCCGACTGTGATTCCGGCGGAAAGATCATGGAAGAAATACTTTTTTGAATATCCAGGCAGCCAAGAAAGTATAGGGAATAACTGTTTTAGCACAAGTCAAAGATATAGAAGTAGAGGCTCAGAAAGGTGTAATAAAAAAACGAGCTGCTTCTAGCAACTCGTCTAGGTGCCCAGAGCGGGACTCGAACCCGCACGCCCTAACGGACACATGGCCCTCAACCATGCCTGTCTACCAATTTCAGCACCTGGGCGATGCTTTTTTACAGTGACCTGGCTGGGACTCGAACCCAGGACCCTCTCATTAAAAGTGAGATGCTCTAACCAGCTGAGCTACCAAGTCATATTCCCCTTTTGGGGGGGCAAAGATAGTCAGAATCTTTATTCTGCAAAAAACTTTTGATAGAATTAATTTATTCCTTTTCAATGTCCGGCTTTAGTTGATTATATTGCGTATTCATTACCTGCATTATGAAACAAATTTTCTCTGTGTTTTCGAGCGTTATACTGCTCATGATTTTGGCGCCAAACCTTACTGCTCAAGCGGACTTTCCGGGAAGCGAAGTCGTTTTGAAGGTCTTCGGCCTGGAGGCTTTAGACGCTGATTCTGCTGCTGAGCTTTGTTGTTTTGCCGCGTATGGCTGGCATCAAAGTCCAGTGTTAAAATCGAGTCAAATCTCCCAACAATTGCCCAATACAGGTGATGGAATTGCTGAACGACTTTTAATTTCGGGAGTAACAGCTCAACCAGAGGCGCAATATTTCACTTTGGAAGATGGCAGCTATGTCGTGGTGTCATCTGTTGATACTTTCAATAAAGTCTTCGAACGTTTCCGGATTAATTATCACGTTAAAACAAAGAACAAATAATCATGAGAAAATTATTATTTGTCCTTTCACTTATCGCATGCACTGTTTTTGTTCAAGTCACCGCCCAAGAAATCAGTATTGCCGCGAATGATTCATATACCTCATGTTTAGGAGCCGTTGTAGATTCAGGACTCAGTGCTGCTGATTATGGTGCAAATGAGAATGAAACCATTACGTGGTGTCCTGAGGCTCCAGAAACCGTCCTTAATTTTTATTGGGTCGTTTTCGACTTAGACGCGGCGTCAACAATTACTTTGTATGATGGAGATGACAACACTGCTCCAGTCATCGGTACATATTCAGGAGATGATCTTCAAGGGCAAGATGTTTTCTCTGGCGCGGACAATGTCACTGGTTGTATCACCGTAGAATTTTCTTCAGGGCCAGGAAGTTCCGGAAATTTCGGAGCGTATGCTTCTTGCGGTTTTCCTTGTGATCGTCCTTTTGCCATTGTCAACCCCACAGAACTTCAGCCTCATTATGCGTGTTTGAATGAACCCGTTTATCTGGAAGCCTTGTCCTCAACTGTCGCTGATGGTCAGGAACTGGTCAGTTGGGTATGGGATCTTGGTGACGGAAACATCGATGATACCTCAGGGCCTATCCTTGAACATATGTATACTTCTCCTGGGCTGTATACCATGAACCTGTCTCTGACGGATGACAATGACTGTTCAAACAACAACCTCCTTGATTACCAAATCTTGGTTTCGACAAATCCAGACTTTTCTGGGACATCTTCAGATGTAACGATGTGCGTAGGAGATGAAATCGATTTGACAGGTGCTGTTGTGGGTGTGTTGTACAATGCTGAGCCTTCTGTTGATTTCGGAGGTGGATTATTCATTCCAGATGATCAGTCTGGGTGTTTTTCAAGCCAGCTTACTTTTACCAGCTTTAACCCAGGGGCAGTTGTAAATGATGCTAACGTCGATATTATTAATTCCTTCATCAATTTTGAACATAGTTATATGGGGGATATAACCATCACGTTTATTTGCCCTAGTGGTCAAAGTATTCTTGTGCACCAGCAAGGTGGAAATGGCACGTATCTAGGTGTTCCTATTGACAACGACGCCGATTTAACTCCTGGGGTGGGGTGGGATTACTACTGGGAGCCGGGAGCGACAAATGGCACTTGGGTTGACAATGCTGGAGGTACACTTCCATCTGGTGCTTATGAATCAATTCAGCCTTTTACAAACTTAAACGGATGTCCACTGAATGGCACATGGGAAATAGAAGTATGTGATCTCTTTGCTTCAGATAATGGCTTTATTTTCGATTGGTCTCTTGAATTTGCTCCCGAACTTTACCCAGAAGCAATCTCGTTTACGCCAACTTTTGGACCTGAATGTGATTCTACGTATTGGGAAGGGCCGTCGATTGTTGATGACGGGGGTGATTGCAATGTGGTTACAATTTCTCCGGACCTTATCGGTGTTGAGTCATACACATACAGAGCACAGAATGACTTTGGATGTTACTACGAAAGAAATGTAGATGTGACAGTTGTGGGGACAATTCCCACAGTGACTGCCAACCAAACACAATTTTGTGGTTCACCAGTCACGTTAATGGCAAACGTAGGAGATGTCGATGCCGATGACTGTGATTTTGATTGGACCCCACCAAGCTTCTTGGATGACGCTTCCATTCAAAGCCCCACAATCAATTTGCTAGAGAATACAGAGGTGTTTACAGTGACTGTGAGCTATGCTACGTCTGGGCTTACTTGCACAAGTCAAGCTTCCATCGAGATAGAGACCTGTGAAATCACAATCCCCAATGTTTTCAGTCCTGACAACCTCAATACTGGTGGAAACAATACGTGGAGAGTAGATGGGCTTGAGGCGTTTGATGGGGTGGCTTGTTACATCTACAACAGATGGGGGACGCTTGTGTACACGAGCATAGACTTCGGAAATACAGGAGGATGGGATCCGGGGATAGATGGCGCAGAAGTCGGCGTTTACTATTACGTACTTGAAATACCGTGTAATGAAGGTGATGAGCTTATCACAGACCAGAATGGCGTAATCACTGAATTCTCTTGTGATGGGATGGTTCCATTCACAGGTATGATCAACCTCTTCCGTTAATTTTTTCCAACTCTGTGTTCGCTAGGCGATAATTTCGCCAGTCTGCTCGTCGATGACTTCTTGTGGATTTGAATCCTCGCCGATCATTGATGTTGTAGCGGGAGTCCATTCTTCTAACGGAAATACTTCAGCGATTTTTTGGTATACAACTGAAGGAATAATGTATCCAACTTTCACGGCATTCATATGTCCAGAAGCTTTGTCGTAGGCGTCTCGAACATCTGTCGCAGAGACGAGGATGTATTGATTTGCTTCCTTCTCGACACCTTTCGATTCATCGACAGTTGACAGGGATATTTTTACACGGAACCATTTGTCACATTCTGCAAACCGAATCACTTCGATCAGTGTTGTCTTTGTGATTTGGGTGATTTCAAACGGCCTAATCCCTTCACTTTCAAGAACCTCCACCATGCGTGTTTCCGCTTCGGTGTAGGTGTATGCATCAAGCACAAATTGCTCTGTTTTCTTTGCTTCCGTCCCCTCAGAGTCGGGTTTCATATAACTCACCTTACAATTAAACCAATGCTTTTTCATGTGATAAAATTAGGGGGCTTTTCAACAAATTGATTTTTGAGAATTCCCACAAACTATCCACAATTTGAAATGTCAGTACATTATCTTTCTATTGTGAAAACAGAGGATAATTACAGGCACAAAGGTCTTCGCAAGAAGTTGGTGGAAAAACTCAGAGCCTTGGATATTTGCAATGAGGAAATCTTATCTGCCATTGGAAATGTGCCACGACATTTTTTTTTAGACTCCTCTTTCGAGCAATTTGCGTATACAAATAAGGCGTTTCCGATTGCTTCAGGACAAACCATATCTCAGCCTCAAACCGTCGCACATCAAACGGAACTGCTTCAGTGTAAATCGGGTGACAAAGTGCTCGAAATTGGCACCGGTTCAGGGTATCAATGTGCTGTGCTTTGTGAACTTGGAATGAAAGTATATTCAATTGAAAGACAGAAAGATCTTCATGACCTCTCTGGACCTTTGTTGAAGAAAATGGGGTATGCTCCTACACTTTATTATGGAGATGGATATAAAGGGAAGGAAGTGTTTGCTCCATACAATGGGATTATTGTCACCTGCGGCGCCCCATTTGTTCCCAAGGCGCTTTTAAGTCAACTTGCCATAGGTGGTAGGTTGGTGATTCCAGTAGGCGAGGGTGAGACACAGCGCATGCTTACCATTGACAGAGTCGGAGAGTCAGAGTTTCAAAAGAAAGATCACGGCGTTGCCGCATTTGTTCCGATGTTAGAAGCAAAAGCCAGAGATTAAATCAATCCGCTTACATCACCTCGCCCTTCTCTAATTATTTCGGGTATGCCAGATGTGCAATCTATAATTGTAGAAGCGTAAAGTTCTCCATAACCTCCGTTGATTACGGCATCCACAGCATGACCTTGACGTTCTTCGATGAGCTCGGGGTCTGTTGTATATTCAAGCACATGGTCTTCATCGTGCACAGATGAGACAATCAATGGTTTGCCTATTTCGAGCATGATTGCACGGGCGATGTTGTTGTCGGGAACACGGATTCCTATGGTCTTTTTCGTACTTCGGAATAGCTTTGGTACATTTCCTCCAGACTCCAAAATAAACGTAAATGGACCAGGCAAGGCTCTCTTCATCAGTTTGAAAACCTCGTTCGGCAATGGCCGTGTGTATTGCGCCAAATCACTCAAGTCTGAGCACAGCAAAGAGAAGTGAGCTTTGTTGGGACGAAGGCCCTTAATTCGGGCGATCCGATCAAATCCCTTGCTGTTTCCAAGGACACTGGCAAAACTGTAAACGGTGTCTGTAGGAATGACAATGACCCCATCTCGATTCAGTATTTTAACAGCTTCCCGTATGCCTCTCGGATCGGGATTGTCGGGATGAATGTTGATGATCAAAATGAGGCTGAATCGTTTGAAACGAATGCAATCGTTTAGCTATTCGCTTTTGCATGGTCCGCTAAAAACTGAGCGAGACCAGCATCCGTTAATGGGTGCTTCAACAATCCAAGGATGACACTAAGTGGTCCCGTCATGACATCAGCACCAATTTGTGCACAGTTGATGATGTGCATTGTGTGGCGTACGCTCGCGGCCAGGATTTGTGTTGAAAATTCGTAATTGTCGTAAATCTCACGTATGGTTTCGATTAACTCCAGTCCATCTGTGCTTATATCGTCAAGTCGTCCTATAAAAGGGCTGACGTATGTCGCTCCAGCTTTTGCTGCAAGAAGTGCTTGTCCCGCAGAGAACACAAGGGTGCAGTTTGTTCTAATCCCTTGATCAGTGAAATATGAAATGGCACGAATTCCGTCCCTTGTCATCGGGATTTTTACGACAATGTTTTCATGAAGGGCAGCCAATGCTTCGCCTTCTTTAATCATTCCCTCATAATCCGTCGCAATGACTTCAGCAGAAACGTCCCCATCCACAATTTTACATATTGCTTTATAATGTGCGATGACATTCTCTTTTCCAGAGATTCCTTCTTTCGCCATCAGAGACGGGTTGGTTGTTACTCCGTCAAGAACACCAAATTCCGAAGCTTCACGGATTTGTTCTAGGTTGGCTGTATCGATAAAAAACTTCATATTCTCTGAAATTGTGTAGTTAATTGGATTGTAGGTAGTGCAAAATTAGCCATCTTGTGCCCATGTTGACCGACAAAGAGAAGATAGATATCCGCAATCGCATTCATCGCAAGATTGTCGACATTGACGAACGTATTCTTGAGTACAGGGAATTGACGAAGCCCATCCCGCCATCCGTAGCAATAGGTAGGGTTAGTCGCATGGATGCCATTAACAATCGCAGCATAAATGAGGCTGCATTAAGGCAGTTAGAGGTTCAACGTAAAGGCTTAGAATCAGCCCTTGCGAGACTAAATGATGATAAGTTTGGTCGTTGTGTTGGTTGTGGAGAGGTAATCCCGGTGGGAAGGATCCTTATTGTACCGGGTGCGACAAAGTGCGTTCGTTGTCCATGATTGACTCCGTGCTTAGGTCTGTACATTTGTCAAAAGAAACCGATTCAAGTGAATTCCAACTATAAAATTCTATTTTCATTCGCATTGACAGCGATGCTTTCAGGGTGTGGTCTTTGGTCTGACAAGCCAGGTGATCCATATGAAGTCATCGTTTCATCCTTCGATTTAGAAACCACTCAGGATCAAGGTACGAGTTCAAATAACATCAATGAAGTTTGGGTGTACACTGAAACGGATGTTTTAGGCGTGTTCCCCCTTCCTGCGAGCATTCCTTTTATTACGGATACAAGTGTGGGTGTTTCAGAGCTCATTATTCAAGCAGGGATCAGAGTCAATGGGATATCTGCGACGCGTAAACCGTATCCATTTTATAAGGCGATGGAATTGGAAGTCGAGAATATTCCTGGCGGGACGAAGACCGTTGAATTTCATTCAAATTATATAGAAAGTGCGCAAATTATTTTGGCGGAGGATTTTGAAAGTGCAAATAGATTTGAGGCAAACAATACAAGCACAGCAGAAGTGGTGAGAACTGTAGATCCAGATTTGGTGTTTGAAGGAAATGCAAGTGGATTGATCTTGTTGTCCCCAGAACAGAGTCAGGTTACTTCAACCACTCAGGAACAGCTCTATAACCTTCCCCAATCGGGCCCGATCTTTTTGGAGTTTAATTATCGTTGTGACAATTCATTTGCCGTAGGTCTTGAAGCGATCGGAGGTGGGAATCCCCAGAGGTCACCGATTATTGTCCTTAATCCCACTGGGGAAGAATGGAAGAAAATGTATCTGGATTTGGGTCCATTGGTCTTTTCCACCCCTTCGGCATTTGGGTATGAATTGACGTTAGATGCAATCTTGGATTTAGGGGAAGAGTCGGGGTTTGTTGTGGTGGATAATTTTAAATTGGTGTATTACAAATGAAGTCGGGGAGGAGAGTAGATAGAATACTGCCTTGGCATTACGTACTGTCGGATGCGATTTCTGCGGCAATCGCTTGGGCTATGTTGTTCATTCATCGGAAAGTTGAGATAGAGGAGGTTTGGTCTTGGGATTTTTATTCATGGAAATTCGATGCGAATTACACCTACGGAATCATACTGGTGCCTGTTTTTTGGTTGGGATTGTATGCTGTATTGGGAATGTACAACGCTCCCCGTAGAAGGCATAAAGCCCTTGAGGTGACCCAAACTTTAATCGCCACCGGAGTAGGGTCTATTGCGTTGTTTTTTGTGTTGTTGTTAGATGATTTTGTGAATAGTTATCAGCAGTATTACTATACGTTTGGGGTGTTGGTGTTAGGGCATTTAATTCTCACGATCTTAGGGAGGTGGGTTATTGTGTCAAAGACTTTGCGAAAAATAAGAGGGGGTGATTGGGCATTTAGAACGCTTGTTTTGGGGGGTGCGGAAACAGCTCTGAAATTAACGAATGATCTTCAGAATGAATATTTGTCTTCTGGTTTTAATCTTTTGGGCTTTATTCAGGTGAATCAAGAAGCTCCTGCGATGACAAACAAACTAGAACGTCTCGGGGGGGTGAAGGATATTGATGTGGTCATAGATAAGTATCACATTGAGGATGTCATTGTGGCTGTTGAGCCATCTGACAGAGAAAAGACGGTTAAATTGCTTACCATTCTTGAAGGTCGAAACCTCTCAGTGAAAGTAGTTCCTGGTCTTTACGATATTCTCAGCGGAAATGTGCGGTCAGGAGCAGTTTACGGGACGCCACTCATTCATGTCGATAGATTCGTGATGTCACATTGGCAAATGGTTCTGAAACGGACCATTGATATCGTTTCTTCATTGGTCGCTTTGGTGATGATCTCTCCGTTATTCATCTTGCTGTCCATTTTTGTAAAGACAGCCTCAGCAGGACCGATCTTTTATCTTCAAGAGCGCATCGGTAGGTATGGGGTCCCCTTTAAAATAATAAAATTTCGTACGATGGTCGTGAACGCTGAAGCAGGAACCCCTCAGCTGAGCTCTGGTGCAGACCCTCGTATTACCTCATCGGGGAAGTGGATGCGTAAGATGCGTTTTGATGAATTGCCTCAATTTATGAATGTTTTAAAAGGGGAGATGTCGCTGGTAGGTCCACGTCCTGAACGCCAGTACTTCATTGATAAAATCAAAGAAAAGGCGCCTCATTTTGCACACCTTCAGAAGGTAAGGCCTGGGATTACTTCATGGGGTCAAGTAAAGTATGGGTATGCAGAAAATTTGGCCCAAATGCTGCAGCGACTTCGCTACGATATCATGTACATCGAGAATATGTCTCTTGCCCTTGATTTTAAGATTTTGATATATACTGTTCGCACGGTATTACGCGGTCAGGGGAAGTAAAATATTGCCGATTAAACCCGGTTCGTTTTTTTACATAATATTCCCGAACTTAGAGTTATGTTAAGTTTGATCTCTAACCAAACTCGAAACCACCTGATTTACGCATTCTTTTTGCTGTTAGGGCTAGTCTTTGCGTCGATTATCACCCATGCGCAGTCGGATGATTCACGACTTGTCGGATCAAAGGAAGGCACATTAATCGTGAATTATTGGAGTTCCGCACCTGATCCTGAAGTGGAACAACTGAGATCAGTCATGGTTGAGGCGTTAGAAATGTACCTAAATGGAGCAGTTAATATTCAAGATGGAGCAGTGAATTGGCGTTCCAATCTAAGAACCATCAAGAAGGACATGGAGCGGCTGGTGAAGGATTTAATGGTGTTAAGAAAGTTCAAAGAAAAAGTGCCCTTTGAGGGGTTCTCAGATGAAATTAATGCCTTGCTGAATGATGTGGATGAATTGGATGAGCGTGATGTTGCTAGAATGCGTGGCGCTTCCAACATTCCTTATGAAGACAGGTTTTATTTCCTCATCCAGTCACGTTTGCAAGAGGTGATCCTTCAAGCAGGTTTGGAACTGGGATGGTATGTCAACAAAGGACTTCTTGCACTCGTAGGCCAAACCTTTGAGCCTGTTCCTGCGCAGTCTCTGGAAGATTGGCAGAATTTTGATCCGAATGCCCCTTTGAATCCCTTAGAAGTCGATTTTTCTATAGAAACCATGGATCTCATAGAAGATGAGGACAACAGCAGTTTGCCTAATGCAACGCCCTCAACAACTGAGTCAGACCTTTTGCAGAGAATCATCGTTTTGCTGGAGGACCACAATCGCAGACTGGGAGATTTAGAGCAAAATCAATCAAATTCAAGTGTCCCTGTGAATACCCTTGACATTGCTAGAATTGGATTAAACAATGACGACCGACCTTCCCCCTCTTCAGATCCAGCGCTTCAGGCCTTAAACCTCCCCGACAAGTTTGATGTTAGATTCTATACTGGCAGCTCAAATCTGACACTAAATGCACAGCTTCAGATCAATGAATTGGTGGGGCTGATGGTCAGATATCCTCAGCTAAGGCTGATGTGTACGGGACATGCCGATATGTCAGGAGATCGAGTCGTAAACCTGAATCTTTCAAGAGCACGGGCAACGACTGTGAGAAACTACATCTTAGACAGTGGCGTGAATTCAGAGCGGGTCGTCATGAATTTTTTCGGTGAAGAAAGAGCAGAAACACGAGGGGCGAAGGACCGAAGGGTAATCGTGACGTTCTTTGTAGAACCATGAAGATAATTTGTATAGGACGTAATTACCTCGACCACGCCACAGAGCTAGGCAACCCTGTTCCTTCTGAACCCATGTTTTTCCTCAAGCCAGACAGTTCAGTTCTGCACAAACGCCATGCGTTCTATATCCCCGATTGGACAAAGGAGGTTCATTACGAAGTGGAACTGGTTGTAAAGATTCAGAAACTAGGGAAGGCGATTCAAACCAGATATGCGTCACGCTATTATGCTGAGGTAGGTCTCGGGATTGACTTCACTGCGCGAGATGTTCAAAGCAAACTTAAAGCTGCAGGGCATCCTTGGGAAAAAGCGAAAGCGTTTGATGGTTCTGCCGTTGTCTCAGAAGAATTTATTTCATTGGATCGTTTGGGCAAAAATATTCAGAAGCTACAGTTCGATTTAAGCATCAACGGAACGAAAGTGCAAGCGGGGTCAACCTCGGATATGATTTTTAAAGTCGATGATATTATATCGTATGTCTCCCAGTTTATGACACTTAAAACAGGGGATTTGATATTTACAGGAACTCCTTCAGGGGTAGGGCCAATCAAATCAGGTGATAAAATCACAGGAACTTTAGAAGGTTTTCAAATGCTAAACGTTAATGTTAAATGATCCAACTTGTTTTTGTTCTGAATAATCTGTAGTACACTTGTGTGAATTGTTTAAAGACATTTGATTGATGCATTTGATTTTGGTAGGATTTATGGGCAGTGGGAAATCTACACTTGGCAAACGTCTCTCAGAGCAGATGTCCAGACCATTTATAGATATGGATTCTCGCATTGAGGAGAATTTGGGATGCTCAATAAGTGAGTATGTAGCTGAGTTTGGTATTGAAGCCTTTCGAATTGAAGAATCAGAACTTCTGAGAACAATTGTAGCAGAACCAGAATCAGTCATCGCCACTGGTGGAGGAACTCCTTGTGCGGATGGTGCGATGGCTTGGATGAGAAAGCACGGTGTGGTTGTTCATCTTTCAGTGCCAGTTCCAGAACTTGCAAATCGATTGAAGGACAACGTTGCGAATCGACCTCTTCTGTCAAAGGTGAAGCCGCAAGATCTAGAACGTGTGATCGGACGACACCTCCTAGTGCGGGCCAGTTGTTATGGCAATGCCGATGTGAAGTGGGACGAGATAGAATACACGGATGAGCAACTTGCAAACAGGCTGAGTTCTATCGGATGGCGCTTGCGGGAAGCGCTCTAGGTTTCTCTTGCGACGGTTAAAGTTCGAGAAAAACAGCATCAGATTTCGCTTTCGATTTGCTCAACTTGACGGAGATATGTTCATTCAGGTGAGTAGAGAGGGAGAGCCCGCAATAGTCAGCTCTTACCGGGAATGACCGATGTATTCGGTCAACCAACACAGTTGTGTAAACTCCTTTTGGACCTGAGTCAAGAATGTGTTTCACAGCATAAATTAATGTTTTCCCAGAATTCAACACATCGTCAACGATGACCACCACTTTTGATTGGATTTCCTCTTTAGAAGCAGTGCAGACGATTTCTTTAGAGAGCGGGTTTTCCTTGTCGAGTTTGATGTTTCTAATGTGGATTTTCAGTCCCCCTATTTTGGCAAGAATCGTGTGAAGACGTAAGGCAACTTCTTGACCCTGCCCTTCGATTCCTATCAGTATGATCTCCGACTCAGAGTGGTGAGCTTCGAGCAGTTGTCTGGCCATACGTTGGAACTTTCGTTCTATTTGGTCCGAATCAAGAATCTTGTTGTTCTTCATAATCACTTTATTTCATATCAATGATGGGGACAAATCCCGGGATTCTTTCAAACAATGCCACAGATTCTACGTGAGCCGTATGTGGGAATTGATCTACAAGCTTAAATTGAACGAGTTTATATCCGTTTTCTGCCAAGGTAGCCATATCTCGGGCTTGTGTTGCGGGATTGCAAGAAACGTAAACCATTCTGTCGGCTTGCAGCCGGATGACCTTCCTGAGTGTTTTGGGTGAAATCCCCGCTCTAGGGGGGTCCATGACGAGTGTTCTTATGCAGCCTTTGTATTCCGGATATTCCAGCAGGAATTTCCCCACATCGGCTGCAAAAAAGGTGGTGTTTTTTGAGCCATTCCGTTCGGCAGATATCCGGGCGTCTTCAATGGCCGTTTCTACGATATCTACTCCGATGATTTGGCCATCATGGTGTTGTGCGAGCAATTGAGAAATGGTGCCTGTTCCACAAAACAAATCAAGTACCACATCGTCCTTTCCTCCCATCCCTTTTTCGATGGCCATGGAGATGACTTCACTGTAGAGTCTCTCTGCGCTTAATGGGTTTGTTTGGAAAAAGCTACTTAAGCTGATGTCAAATTGAAGTCCATGAAGAACCTCAGTAATGCGGTCTTTTCCGAAAATTAATGCGCTGCTACCTTCTCTTGCTTCCACTCTTTCACCGATGTCATCGTTGATTGTGTGAAGAATTCCCGCCACTCGATCTCCCCAAAGGCCCAGAATGAATTCCGTGAATTCAGACTCAATAAATTTCCCTTCTCCTCCAGAAGTCGTCACCAAATTGATGAGGATCTCATTGTTTGCTTCACTGCGTCTGACCACAAAGAACCGATAGAACCCCTTCCGTTGTGGAGGATGCCATGCTGGAAGTCCTGTATTCTCGCACCACTCTCGGATTTTACAAATGTCATCCTCAATTTGTTTGTCGAACAATCCGGAATCACGGTCTAAATTTTCAACAGCCCACCACGTCCCGCGGTGCTTAAATCCCAAACCGAAATCATCCACTTTCTCTCCGCTCTCCAAATCATGACGGATTTCGGAAAAGCTATATTCCATCTTGTTTCTGTAATGCCACAAGCTTGGTGAGCTTACTATTCCTTGATAAATCTCTCTCGCATTTGAGATTCCACCGATTCGTTCAAATAAATTGATGGCGGTCTCCTCTTTGTATTTGTGCTGAATTTCTATTGGAAATGAGGCATAAGGAGCCCCTGGTATTGTTTGGTATGGTGTCTGAACCTCATCAGGAGAAGGGGCGATGATGTCTTTTAATCGGCATTCCGCATATCGGTTTTTGCATTTAATTACTTGAGCATTAACTTGTTGACCAGGAAAAGTGTTTTGAACGAAAACCGTGAAATCTCCGATCTCTGTTTTAATTCGCGCAATACCCTTTCCTCCGAAAGCTGAATCAGTGATTGTTACTTCAATAACTTCACCTTTTCGATACATTTTTTGTTTTCCCATATCGCGGCAAAGGTAAAGCCCGTTTTCACCTCTGTACACCTAAATTGCAGGTACATTTGTAAGATGAACATAAGAACTACACTTTTCTCTCTTTGCCTCGTGTTCTTTTCGATGTTTCCTGCTGCGCTTTCTGCCCAAACACCTCTTGAGCTTTCACTCATTACGTTTAATATTAGGTATGACAACCCCGCGGATCCCTTGCTTTGGGACAATCGGAAAGAGGAAGTCACAAAAGCCATTGCGTTCTTTGATATTGTAGGGCTTCAGGAGGCTTTGCCAAATCAGCTAGAAGACCTGCAATCTAAAATGCCCTGGATGAGTGTTTATTCTGAAACGCGTTTCGGAAATGGGGAAGGAGAGGCGTGTCCGATCATGTGGCAGACAAAGCATTTTGACCTTTTGCATACAGAAACCAGATGGCTCTCTGAGTCGTGGACCGATACGGCTTCCATAGGTTGGGATGCGACCATGCCTCGCATCGCGTCTATTGTTTCTCTTCATCACAAAGAATCAGGCCAAATCATTCGCGTTATAAATTCACATTGGTCTCACGTAGGGGAGGAGGCTCGAAAAGCTTCAGCATCTTTGATCCGCAGCTGGTCCATGAAGGGAGAGGCAGATATCGTCATCGTCCTTGGAGACTTTAACGCTGAACCTCAATCCGAAGAAATCGAGTTTTTACTCTCTACGAATTTGAAAGACTCCTACGATGTTGCAAAAACGAGATGCAGAAAAAGTTTCGGAACGTATACAGGATTCGACCCCGTGGGCTTTGCTGGTCCCAGAATAGATTACATCCTGGTGGACGGAGCCGCAGTCTCATGGGTTTGTGCAGACGAATATATCAAGCAGGGGTTCTATATTTCCGACCACTTGCCAGTCCATGCATTTGTTTCATTAAAAAGTCAATAGTCCCTTTCAATGTCACGCTTCCAAATCCTCGTACTAAACGGACCCAATCTGAATCTACTCGGCTCCCGAGAGCCTGAGGTCTATGGGAATTCTACCCTCGACGACTTGGTGTCTGATCTCAGAGCGCGCTTCCCTGACATTGAGATTGCAGATGTTCAATCAAACGATGAAGGCGCTCTCATTGATGCCATTCAAGATTTCGGATCAAGGTTTAATGGCATCGTGTTCAATCCTGGTGGTTATGCGCATACCTCTGTCGCCATTCGCGATGCGGTATCCGCGATTTCCGCACCCGTGATTGAAGTGCATATCTCCAACATACACGCCAGGGAAGAATTCCGAAACATTTCAATCGTAGGGGGTGCGTGTAAGGCCGTTATTTCCGGATTGGGTGTAAGTGGGTATGCCGTCGCCATAGCGCATCTGACATCACTTAGATAAAGTTCGCTTCCAGGAATTATGAAACAGTCCCCTAAGGGCTAAGCTTTATATCCGTCAATAATCTTGTTTAAGACCTGAGAGAGTTGTTTGGCGTCTTGAGACGGAAGTTGCTTGCCCAAGACTTGGGTTTTCCCGTTGTAAGAGAAATAAACGGTGTCTCCACCAATGATCCAGAAGCTGTTGTCAAGCTGCTGCATAAAGGAGGTTGATTCTCTTTCGTAAAAGTTCAGTCCAGAGATTTTCTGCACGTCATACAATTGGTCGCGACCACGGGTGCCGAACGCATTTTTGATGATGACCCGATTCTTGTCAATCCGAATGATTTCCTTGCCGATTCTTCTCCAAGCGACCACTTTTGCGATGCGGACCCAGAAAAAAGTCCAAAACACCAAGCATCCCAAGTAAAACAAGCGTTCATCTCCTTCAAATGTAGCCGCTCCATACATCAACAAGACGCCCAACCCGGTCCATCCACCAAGCCAAGTTTCGATCGACATCCGTTGTGTATCCGTAATTGTGGTGTCAATGACAATCGTCGTCGCATCGCCGTGATCTGCAATCGAGATTCTTTTTCCAATCGAACGTGTTTTCTTCTTAGCAGCCATCACTCACTGATTCTCTTATACAAAGCCAAATATTTGGGCAAGACCAAATCAATTCTAAATTCCTCTGCCCGCGCCAAAGCTGATTTTTTAAATGTCGCCAAGACCTCAGGATTGCTTAAAATCTTCACACCATCCTTTCCCATGCCCTCAATATCTCCCACATCTCTCATCGTCCCAGATACACCATGTCGGTTCACTTCGGGCAATCCCCCTGTATTCGATGAGATGACAGGTACTCCAGCCGCCATGGCTTCAAGGGCCACCAGTCCGAAACTCTCAGTTTCTGATGGAAGTAAGAACAGGTCGCTGACGAGAAGTGGCTCTATTGGGTTTTTTACCTTTCCTAAAACAGTGACTTTCTCCTCGATTCCCAGCTCTTTACATAGGTGTTCTGCAGCATTGCGTTCAGGTCCATCTCCCACCAACAAAAGACGTACATCTAATTCCTTGGAAATAAATGAAAAGATCTTAATGACATCAAGGATGCGTTTGACGGGTCTGAAATTTGAGATATGTGTGATGATCGGTTGACCTTCTGGGGCCACTTGTTTTCTGAATTCTTCGTTGGGGGTGATTTGGTAATGAGTAGGGCAGTAGAAGTTGGGAATAACCTCTATGTCTTTGTTTACTCCAAACAACTTAAAGGTGTCATTTTTCAAATCATTTGACACAGCGGTGACTGCATCACTTGAATTGATGGCGTACGAAATGACGGGCTCAAATGACGGGTCCTTTCCCAGAAGAGTGATGTCAGTGCCGTGGAGCGTTGTGATGATAGGCATTTTAAGCCCTTCTTCAGCCAAGATTTTTTTTGCTGTGATTGCCGCACTGGCATGTGGAATGGCATAATGTACATGAAGTAAATCGAGCGCGTGATCGCGGGCGACTTCGACCATCTTACTGGCCAGAACGAGTTCATAAGGTGGGTAGTCGAATAGAGGGTAATCTGACACGCGAACTTCGTGATAGAAAATATTTGGTTTAAAATTGCCTAGACGTACAGGCGTATTGTAGGTGATGAAATGTACTTCATGTCCTTTTGCAGCAAGCGCTTTCCCCAATTCAGTAGCGACGACACCGCTACCTCCGAACGTGGGGTAGCACACCATTCCTATTTTCATCGTGGTACGGCGTTAAAATGTTCCATAACGACCCTTTGGATTTCTGTTCTAACATCCATTGTAATGAGCTTTTTATTCTCTGCGTGTGGGTATGTCCTGTTGCTTAAAAACACAAACACCAAGTCGTATTTAGGATCGACCCAAATCAGTGTTCCTGTAAAACCAGAATGTCCGAAACTTGTCGCACTAGACAGATTGCACGTCGGTCCTTGATCAAGTTCCATTGCCGGCTTATCGAACGCGATGCCCCTTCTGTTTTTGCTGTCAGGGTAGGCCCTGGAAGTCCATTTTTCGATTGTATTTCCATCATTCCTGAAAAAGTCATGTCCCAGCGCAGAGCCCCCATTGAGAAGCATTTGGCCCAAACGTGTTACATCATGCGCGTCACTAAATAACCCCGCATGACCACTTACACCTCCAAGCAATGCCGCGCCGGGGTCGTGAACATACCCGTGCACGGTTCGTTTTCTGAAAACCGTATCGATTTCAGTTGGCGCGATATCACCAAGATGTATTCCTGCTCTTTCAAGAGGCTTAAACCCCATGCTAGATAGTCCCATCGGCTCATAGAACCATGTGTGAGAAAGAGAATCTATCGCATGGTCGCACATATATTTCTTGTTCAGTCTTTTGTGAATGAGGTAATAGCCCAAATCGCTGTATCTATATTGGCCTGCATCTCGAATCTCCTTGTTTCTAATGCGCAGATACATGGTGTCCACATATTGACTGCAGATGTACAATCCAGGATTCACGCAAATGTTATCATCACAAAGGGGCTTGTCACTCAACAGGTCTAGAGAATCACTCAATGTCTCAATGTGAAAAGGAATCCAAGGATAGAGTCCTGCCTGATGGGACAGGATTTCTTGATAGGTTCTGGTGCCCAATTCAAGGGTGTCTAATTCCTCAAGCGCATGAGAAAGAGGTTCCTGAAGGTCAAACCACCCCGTTTCATATCCCGCCATTAAACACAACGACGTCGCGGCTATTTTTGTGATGGACGCCAGGTCATAGATCGTGCCTTCTTCAACTTTGGTCCGACCATCTGTTGTTCCATACACCCCATCGTGCATGACACGTCCCTTGTGAGCGACGACCACTCTGCAACCTGGCATTGCCGATTCCCTGATAGCCTCGCTTACGATGGAGTCAATTTGATAAGCAGGACCCCAGTTTCCGTCACAAGACCATTGATCCCAACCCAATCTTGTGCCACGGGCACATGTAAGCCCCAAACCATCTCCTTCTCGATACACGGAGCCTGGAGGAGTGACGGGGAGCAATCCATTCGCTGACGATACCCCGGACAGGACATCCGCAGCAGTCTCTTGTGTTCTGTAATCGTCCTGGTATGCCATCACTAACCCGTCGGCACCTTCACTTATAGCTGCCCAGTCTTCGTTGAGGCAATAGGGATTTGCGAATACGTTGACAACCCATTTGGTTTGGTTTGTAGTGTCTTGTTTGGCTTGACGTATCTTCTGAGAACATTCTTCTACAGCTGTTGGAGATATTCCATAATTCTGAGATTGTCGGTTATTCGATTCTAAGAAATTCACAATGACAAGGTCAGCATCAAGACACGCTTGTGTCACATCGTTTCGGCCCCAACCTGATGCGTCTTTTCCGATGCTAAATGAAGAAATTTGGTATGATTTACCCAGGGTTATTTGGAGATGATCCTGGTAGGCTTTTCCCGAGACGGCTTTGTCTGAGATGTTGATGAGGGTGATTTCCCCTTCAGGGGCAAGCCAAGGAAGTGTGTTGCTTCGGTTGGCCAGCAGGGTCATTGACTCCTCTAGGATTTCTCTGTGAACCTGCTCCGCATCGTGGGGCTCCCATTCTGTTCCTTTCGAAGGGATTTGTGCATCTGCATCAGTCCAAACCTTCGCGAGCAATACCCTTTTACATTTTTCTGTAACAATTGCTGAATCTAGTGTTCCTTCTTTGATCGCATTTGAAATCTCCTGAATGACTTTGACAGGATCACCCGGAAAAAGCAAAATGTCGTTGCCTGCAAGTAGGGCATCCCTTGCACGCGGCCTGTCTCCTGCAAAATCCACAAACCCCTTCATGGACAATGCATCTGTAAATGCAAGTCCCTCAAACCCCATTTTCTGCCTGAGCAGGGTGTCAACAATCGTAGGGGATAGGGTAGAGGGTTGCGATTCTGTGCTGTCTAAAGCAGGGACATCGAGATGTGCAATCATCATTGCGCCGATACCTCCGTCAATTAATACTCTGAAAGGAGCAAGTTCTACAGAATCTAATCTGTGTTTGTCTCCAGAGATTGTAGGTAGGGTTTTATGTGAGTCTGAATCACTGTCGCCATGTCCTGGAAAGTGTTTCGCAGTCGCCAGGACATTTACATCCTGCAATCCCAGCGCATATGCCAATCCCAGTTCTCCTACCAGTGCTACATTTTCTCCGAAACTTCGACTGCCAATCACAGGATTGATCGAGTTTGAATTCACATCTACGACGGGCGCGAAATTCACATGAACGCCAGTTCTCTTTAAGGACCCCCCTACGATCTGCCCAAATCTTCTGACGAGTTCAGGGTTTCGTGATGCAGCGAGGGTCAAGGATCGAGGGAAGCTTCTCGTTGAATCCAACCGCATGCCTAATCCCCACTCAGCGTCAGAAGCCACCATAAGGGGCACGTTTGATTCTTTCTGAAGACGTTCCAGCCTCATTCTTTGAAATTCCGGTCCCCCTTGCATACAGATCACACCCCCTATCCCTAAGTCTCTTACCCAGTGTTCTGCCTCGGACCATCCATTTGTATCAGGTCGCGCGTATATAGGGACCATCAGAAGTTGTGCAATTTGTTCTTCCATACTCAAATTCGCAAGAACACTGTCAATCCATGCAGAATCTGATGATAAAAAGTCAGGTGTCAGTTTGTGGGTGTCTTCAACATAAGATGTGGATTGCGCACAACTAATTAATGCTGTTGAAAAAGCGAGTAGCGTAAGAAGTTTTTGGAAAATCTGATATGACATCCTTATTGTTCCATTCTCTTTTTTGCCAGATTCAGCATAAATTGATACTGCTCCTCCATCGTGAGGTTGCTGTTGTCAATGACGACTGCGTCATCGGCTTGTTTTAGAGGTGCTACAGCCCTTTCCGAATCTATGCGGTCTCTCTCTAGGACGTTTTCTAAAACTTCATCAAAGGTAACCGCTTTGCCATTTTCCTGTAACTCTCTCAGTCGTCTCCATGCTCTCACCTCTGGGTCTGCAGTCATGAAGAATTTAAGTTCTGCATGTGGGAGGACTACAGTTCCAATATCTCTGCCATCCATCACCACACTGTCTCCTTCGGCCAATCTTCTTTGCAACGCAACAAGTTTGGTTCTTACAGCGGGTATTTTCGCGACAAGGCTCACGTTTTTTGCCACTTCCATTGATCGGATTTCCTTTTCAATATTCGTTCCTCCCAGGTGCATTTCTGAACATTCAGTGCTGGGGTTAAATCTAAATGTCAGAAAAAGCCGATCTAAAGCTTGCTCCAGGCCGCTTTCATCAATACAGCCATTCATTACATATCGTTCCTTCATGGCAAATAAAGTGACCCCCCGATACATCGCTCCAGTATCTATATAAAAGTAACTCAGCTCCTTCGCAAGCGCTTTTGCCATAGTGCTTTTTCCTGCAGATGAGTGTCCATCTATTGCTATGGTGATTCGTTGCTTTGCCATGTGACGAAGATAGTGATGTGAATCTAATCTACTTCACCTAAGACCGAGGAAGTATTAACGCGACAGATAAATGAGTAGAAGAACCTGCAAAGTGATATGTGTTTCTTGCGATCCCGATGTCAAAATCACCGAGTTTCATGGTCAATCCTATGGACAGTCCATTCGTTCCTTTTCTCCCTGCGGCAACCATTTCAACGCGTCTTCTGTAATCATATCCAATTTGAGCGCCGAGACCACTTCCCAAGCTTATTTCAACTCCGGCTCTCAAATGTCGGCCAAGTTGATCCCCAAATTTCCATGTAGAATTTGGGATTGTTTCACCTGTCAAAGGGTCTGTATCGTCATCATAGGTGCCTTCTGGCGCCAGTGCCCATTCTTCTAAATGTTCTGCTTGTAGATATAATTTGAATGGCGCATTTTGAAACCCCTTTGTAATGCCAAATTGAATGTTGTAGGGCATCCATCCTACTGGTTGACTCCCTGTTCCTGCAAACTGCCTCCCTATTCCAGAAATCAATATCCCCGCGGCGAAGACTTTGTCAGGCCAAACCCTCATTATTCCAGCATCAAGCCCCAATACTCCGGCATTTTCTCTGTCTAGATTTCTAAACCCTCCCCATCCAGTTACCCCAGCAGTCCAAACAGAATCTAGTTTCCATGTGATTCCAGATTGCAAAAAATAGTCGCCTCCTGAAAACTCCCCGGTCGGTCCTCCCGATGAATCATATCCCTCAAATTTTCCGAAAGAAGAAAAGCGCGCCCCCAAATGAACGGTGTGCTTGCCACTGTTTCTAATCACACCATGGACCGACCCCATTTGTATTCCTGCGAAATAGTTCAGGTATGATACGTTGACAACTCCGATAGAAGTACTGTCAACAAATGCCGGATTGTATGCTGCGGCCCCTCCGTCGGGATTCATATTTGCAGCGAGTTTTCCACTTAATCCCGAGCTCCTTGCGTCAATAGAGATGTCCAAAGGCATGGAGCCCCAGACATTACCTTGCCCATTACTTACTTCAACTATAAGTACAGATAGAGCGATTAAAAGTATTGAATTACAGTTCATTAATCGTCTAAATTATTGAAATCTATGGGAGACTCGACAGTCGTAGATAAGAGCGCACGCATGACCACTTCATTCATTTTTGTAGCGTATGTAAACTTCATTCCTCGCAAGTATCTTGAATCGATATCCTCTATGTCTTGTCTGTTTCTTTCACAGAGAATGATCTCCTTTATTCCAGCACGTTTGGCAGCGAGAATCTTTTCTTTAATACCGCCTACAGGAAGTACTTGACCACGCAAAGTGATCTCCCCACTCATCGCCAAGTATTTCCTGACCTTCCTTTGAGTAAATGCTGAAGCCAAAGCGGTGAGCATCGTAATTCCAGCACTCGGTCCGTCTTTTTTAATTGCACCTTGTGGAACGTGAACGTGGACATTCCATTTCTCAAAACGATCAGGCGTGAGCCCAAACTTCATCGAATGCGCCTTCAAGTATTCCAGCGCAATGATTGCGCTTTCTTTCATCACCTCCCCTAAGTTCCCAGTCAGGGTTAGCTTTCCCTTTCCAGGTGTGAGCAAAGTTTCAATAAACAAGATGTCCCCTCCGGTGGGAGTCCAGGCCAGTCCAGTAACGATTCCTGCGACATCGTTGTTTTGATACTTGTCCTTCTCTCTAGGTCGACCTAGGATATCTACAAGATCCGTAGGTTTAATTTCAGCTTTATATGGCTCCTCCATCGCAATTTCTTTCGCTCTGTTTCTTACGATTTTCGCGATTCTCTTGTCGAGCCCTCTGACACCTGATTCGTTGGTGTATAATTCGACAACCTTCTCTAACGTAGAAACAGGAATGTGAATTTTTGTTTTCGTAAGTCCTGTATCTCTGATGACTTTAGGCAACAAGTGACGCTTAGCAATTTGAACTTTTTCTTGAATGGTGTACCCCGAAACTTCAATGATTTCCATTCTGTCCCTTAGTGCAGGATGTATTGTAGAAAGGTCATTGCATGTCGCAATAAACATGACTCTACTTAAATCGTAATCAATATCTAAGTAATTGTCGTGGAAAGTGCTGTTTTGTTCAGGATCGAGAACCTCGAGCATGGCTGAAGATGGATCTCCATGACTGTCCTTGGCGAGTTTGTCGATCTCATCAAGAACAAACAGTGGATTCGACGTTCCAGCCTTTTTCAGGTTTTGTAGAATACGCCCAGGCATTGCACCGATGTATGTTTTCCGATGCCCACGAATTTCCGCTTCGTCTCTCAAACCACCCAAGCTCATCCTGACATACTTCCGTCCCAATGCTTCTGCAACACTTTTGCCTAAAGATGTCTTTCCAACTCCTGGAGGTCCATACAAGCAAATGATAGGCGCTTTTAAATCACCTTTGATTTTAAGTACGGCAAGATGTTCCACGATACGTTCTTTGACTTCTCCAAGACCGTAATGATCGCTGTCGAGAACTTTGACCGCATTTTTTAAATCAAAATTGTCTTTTGATCTTTCATCCCAAGGCAACTCTAGGAGTAGCTCGATGTAATTTGATTGCATGCTGTACTCAGCAGCCTGCGGGTTCATCCTTTCAAGCTTCTGAATTTCCTTCTCAAAAAGAGAGGATGCCTCCTCCGGCCATTTTTTCTTCTTTGCTCGGGCTTTTCTTTCTTCGATTTCTTCCTTCAGAGGGTTTGCACCTAATTCCTCTTGAATCTTCTTCATTTGTTGATTCAAGAAATATTCTTTTTGCTGTTGGTCTAAATCGTCACGTACTTTGCTTTGGATGTCATTTTTCAGTTCAAGTATCTGCTTCTCTTTGTGGAGCATTTGTAGCACTTTGTTCGCCCGTTCTTCAAGTCCTTCAATTTCTAAAAGTTCTTGTTTTGCTTTGACTGAAGCATTCATGTTGGAACCTATAAAGTTCACGAGGAAACTCAGTCGTTCAATGTTTTTAATCGCCCCAGCTGCTTCAGAAGGAATGGTGGGGCTCATTTCAATAATTTCGATTGCGAGCTCTTTCAAGCTTTCTATAAGTGCTTGTGTTGATTTGTTGTTTGGCAAGTCTTCAACGCCACCAAACGCTGTGACACTCGCTTTAAGATAGGGGTCTTCTTGAACTATTTTATCCCATGAAAACCGTCTCTGCCCTTGGAGAATCACAGTATTCGTTCCATCGGGCATTCGCAGCATTTTTATTATTTTAGCGACTGTCCCCACTCTGTTCAAATCCTCACCTGATGGGTCCTCTGTTTTACCGTCTTTCTGTGACACAACCCCGATGGAGGTTTTGTTTTTATTTGCCTCCTTGATTAAATTGATGGATCGATCTCGACCTACTGTAATCGGTATGACGACTCCGGGGAAAAGGACAGTGTTGCGTAGAGATAACAAAGGGATGTTGTCTGGAACATCTTGCTTATGCATTGCTTTTTCATCCTCTTCAGTAATGAGAGGTATAAATTCACTGTCTTGTGATTCAGCAAACAATTGGAAAGGGGAGTCGAAATCTATCATGTAGTATGTATGGACTCCATGTAACGCAAGGTGCGTGCCATTGAGTATATCTGACAGCGTGTCAGGCATTTTTTGTCAAATTTATTTTCAGAAGGTCAATCATCTATTTTCTTTCTCCTTCAGTTGATGAAAAAAGCCTCGCTATTTCTGATTCTTTTGTCGGGGTAAGTTCGAGCCCTCTTCTAGAAAAGACCTTGCTTGCTGTACTTATAGCTTGCTCAAGCCGATGTTCAGTAAGTCCTTCGGATCCTCCCCAAGAAAAGGATGGAATATGCTTCGGTGGTGTGCTGGCGCCAAAGATGTTGCAAAATGCACCTACAACTGTGGCGGTGTCAAAAGCGGTATGAATTGCTGTTTTGCTATGGTCCCCCATCAATAGACCACAAAATGTCTTGCCGCTATTGATGTAATCCTTTATTTCAGCATGGTACATTTTTATTTCTCCATATGTGTTTTTCAGATTGCTGGCGGATGTTTCTGCACCGAGGTTGCACCAAGATCCGATCACGCTGTTCCCTAAAAAACCTCCATGTGCTTTGTTAGAATAGTCGTGTATCACAACGTTGCTTAATTCTCCGCCCACCTTGCAGTGCTTTCCTATAGAAGTAGGACCGTATACGTTGCTCCCCATTCTCAATTGGCTGTGCTCTCCCAAGACAAATGGTCCTCTGATATTTGCCCCCTCCATGACCTCTGCGTTGGCCCCCAAAATAACATCCCCCTCTTCCGTATTGATATTGCAACTTCTGACGATGGCCCCCGGAGCCAAATGAATTTTCTCAAGTTTTCCATGGACAATAACCCCCAAGAGAGCCCATGCTTCACGTTCCTCTTCCGACAGTGTCCTTGCACTCCAAGTGAGCTTCATGTTTTTTAAATCCTCGGCGATTCCTGTCCCACACATCTCAAAATAATCGGCGGCAGAATTTGTTAAAATGAGCTCAGAATTGAGGTCTATTTCAGGTTTTATCTGTCTTTTTTGTTCCCCTTTCATACTGGCATACACCTCCTTTCCATTCCCCCAAGTATCGCCTGGTTCCATGCCCCTTAGGATTTTTGCAGCCACTTTTGTGGGCATGAGACGTGAATTGATTTCAAAATCCGCATGTATTCCTGCCAGGAGATCTCTCCATTGTAGTGCGACGGATCTGCCTCCAAAGTGTAGTGTAGACTCGCATCTCCCTAGGTTTAATGGGTAGATGTTCACACTTTTAGAATCAGAAAAAAAGATGACTTTCTGCATTTGGCAAACTTAATGAATTTGATTGTTTAAGAAATCACTTATCTTACAGCATATTAACATGAAAAAACAAACGGTTAATTCAATGATATCGTATTTCAAATTTGTTTCGACCTTGATCTTGCTTTTGGGCACGTCATTTATTCAGGCACAAATGGAAGTTACCCAGGCGATGACGCCTACTCAATATGTGAACAATGTACTCTTAGGAGAGGGTGTTACAGCTACAAATGTTCAGTTTACAGGATCTTTAGAGCAAATTGGTTATCTGACGGGGGGTGTAGGATTCTCAATTGAAAATGGCATTATTATGAGTACTGATTTGGCGACAAATCCTGCAACATGTGATGGCGCAGCTGGTTGTGGTGGTTGTGGCGGGGCAGGAGATGCGGATTTACTAACCGTTGCAAATTCGGTTCCTCCGCTCATTGGCCAAACCTTTACCGTCCAATCTGTCAACGATGTCTGTATTTTAGAGTTTGATTTCCAACCTTCTGGAGATTTTGTTTCATTCAATTATGTGTTTGGGTCAGACGAATATTTAGGTTGGGTCAATTCTCAATACAACGATATTTTTGCTTTCTTCCTTTCAGGACCAGGTATTTCGGGTCCTTATGCTTCACCTGCTGGCTTCCCAGATGGTGCGATTAATATTGCTCAGGTTCCTGATTCAGACCCCCCACTTCCCGTGACAATTAGTTCGGTAAATGATGTCACAAATCCTGAGTATTATATTGACAATCCAGGTGCAGTTGATCAGCCATGTATTAATGGATATACTGAATTGTTTACGGCTTCAAACCCTGTGAGTTGTGGACTTACTTACCATATTAAACTGGCCATTGCAGATGGGAGTGACGATTGGTTAGAGTCAATTGTGATTCTTGAGGAAGGAAGTTTCGGTTCGCCAATTCCTACAGAATATGAAGCAACGGCATCGCCAGATTGTGATCCCGATCCTTTAGATGATCTTGTCATTTATTGTGCTTGGGAAGATTGCGGAGTTTCTACAATCACAGTCAGTCGTCCTTGTTTGGTTCCTTCAGTTTACCCTTTTGAGTTCCAGATCACAGAAGACCCTACCTCTGAAGCCTCCTTCCTTGAGGATATCGATGGGTTGCCCTCATTGGCAATCATTCCCGTAGGTGAATATGAGATCGCCTTATCCTTTACTGTGCCACAAGACTTCATTGACGAAGGCACCGAAGAGTTGAGACTGAACATTATAAGTGGAACCACGGAGAGTTTAATCAGTATCTTCATATACGACACGCCGCCCTTAGAAGCTGTGACGCCTGAGGTGGTAACAGTCGATTGTGATCAGTTCGAAACTGTTTGTGTAGACTTAATACAAACCCCAGGCCTAGAATATCCGCCTGTCACTTATAACTGGTCTATTAATGGTGTTGATTTTGGCACTGATCAGTGTATTGATCATACATCCCTGACGAATCACTTGATGGAAATTTACATTCATGATGGATGTGACAGGGATCTTTATCTTCAAACGCTTTTTGAAGTTCCTTATGATCCACTTGAAATTTCTATTTCAAACGACACACTGCTATGCAATGGGGCACAAACCATTATGGAGCTGGAAGTTGAGGGAGGTCAGCCACCTTATCAAATACTTTGGGAGAATTTTATAGACAGTGAATTGGCACATACTGTATCTCCCACAGTAGGAACGACATATGAAGTGATGATCGTCGACAATTGTGAATACGACATAAGTGCTTCAATGCGTGTCGATGTTGAAACTGTGGAGGCTACGATCGTTCGCTACGATCGAGGGGATGACA
>CAWVRV010000016.1:0-38773 GCA_963932755.1 uncultured Flavobacteriales bacterium
TTGATTTGGCGACAGCTTCAGACCTATGTACTGAAACAACTGTAACCATTGAAGAAGTGTCTACAGACGGAGACTGTCCAAATGAATACACGCTAACACGTACATTCACGGCAACGGACGAGTGTGGAAATGCGAGTTCAGCAACTCAAGTGATCACAATCGTGGATACAACGGCTCCTGAGTTCACGTTCCTCCCTGCAGATTTCACTGCAGAGTGTTCTGACATACTCTCTTTAGAAGAGGCTACGGCGACAGACAACTGTGGTTCAGTAGACATCGCTATAGAAGAGTCTTCAGCAAACGATACAGATTGCCCACAAGCATATGTGCTAACACGTGTGTTTACAGCAACTGATCTTTGTGGAAACACAACAAGTGCGACGCAGACAATCACAGTCGTGGATACGACAGCACCTGTCTTCACCCTCTTCCCTGAAGATTCAAATTCACAATGTGAAGAAGCTCCATATTCAATTGAGGCTTCTGACAACTGTGGGTCTGTTTCCATCGAAGAAACGCGTGATACACTTGCTTCAGACGGATGTGGAAACTACACACATTTGGTCTCAGTGACTGCGACTGACGCGTGTGGAAATGTAACAAATGATTCATTTACAATCATTGTTCAGGATACAGAAGCGCCACAAATCACGGACTCTAATGGTCTAGATAATGGCGATATCATTGAAGTATGTTGGGATGATATCTGGGGCAACGTAACGATTCCAGCTGCTGTTGAGATCACATACGTTGACAACTGTGACAATGAAGTAAACCTAGAGTTTACCGAAGAAACAAGTGGAGAGTTTGCTCCATCCGGCGACATCACTGGATACTGTGCGATAACGACTCCTCAGGCTTTGGAAGACGGTGAAACTTGCGACAATTATGACGCACACAGCGTTCGCATGTTCAACTTTCCTGGAGACGAGTTCTACACGACACTGGAAGGTCTGGTGACGACCTATTCTGATGGAACACGTCACATTGAGCTGACTGCAGTGGCTAGCACTAACCCGAATGCGGGTTGGACTGTAATTGCTGACTTCTCTGCTGACATGGGATGGGATGAGTGGAATGGACAAGAAGGTTACCACGGTTATAAATCTGATTGTGGGCTGGGAGATCATACGCTATGGAATTACGCAATTCTTCAGAACTCAAGCCAATTAATTGGATGGGGGGACTACGAAGGAAGCTCACTAAGTATGAGTCATCAGCCAAGTAACGAATACTTCGGGTTCCAACTCGGTGAGGGAGCCAACAACAAAAACGCTGAATTTGGGTTTAGTGGATGGTTCTACTACAACGGGCAGTTCCAAGGTGAAAACATCATGGGCTCTGGAGACCTATTCGGAGATCTTAACTGTTGCCTTCCTTACGAAATAACCCGTGATTACACGCTGACTGATTGCTCTGGAAACTCTGAAACATTCGGATACACAGTAAACATTTCAAGTGAAGCTTGCATCAATGACGAGGGAGGACTACAAGGAGAAAGCGAAGGGTCTAGTGCTGCCAGCACGATGCCAAGAGACTACATCACAATCGATGCATTGTCTCCAAATCCGACAAACTCATCTACTACGTTGACCTTTACAATTCAGGAGGTCGCATCAGTTAAAGTTGAGGTAACGACGATGGATGGATCTCTTGTACTTCAGCCATTTGAACAAATAGTTATCGCTGACTGGCCTCAAACTGTCTTGATTGCTACAAATAGTTTAGAAGCCGGAATGTATCAGGTTCGTTTGACATCACGAGGTTTCATGACATCTAAAAAATTACTTGTCATTCAATAATCTGTTAACCTAAGCCAAAAACGAAAGCCGCCCTTAAAACTAGGGGCGGCTTTTATTTTTAAAACGAGAACATTTGGGCCTGGTGTAACATTACGTAACTTATAAGCCAACTATAACAATTTATACTATGTATAACTTTAAAGAAACTTTTATTTTGGGACTTTTACTCGCAATGGCAACGTTCAAATGCTATGCGCAAACTTCCAACAACAACCTACTTCCGTACAATCCCGATATTGATGGAAATGAGACGATCGAGGCGACTGATTTATTGGGTTTCCTGTCCTATTTCGGCACCTCGTATATCGCTGAGGGAACACTGCCTATTGAATTTGGAGGCACTGGCGCTTCAACAGTAGAAGAGGCACGAATTGCACTTACTCTATCTGTGTTTTCTGATCTACCTCCAGTGGAAGGTGTTTCATCAGGAGGTCAAGTTTCTGGAACATTGAACATTGCGGGGTCACTTTCGCAAGGTGAAGATTCTGAAGCAACAGGTTCCTTTTCAGTGGGGTTAAATCGAAGTTTAGCTTCAGGAGATTGTTCTGTTGCGCAAGGCGAATCAACTGAAGCTACTGCCCTTGGGTCTCATTCTGAAGGAATGTTAACTTATTCTTCCGGTATAGGCTCACATGCTGAAGGAAGGGAAACACTTGCCCAAGCTGATTATACGCATACTGAAGGTTTCCAAACCCAGGCGCTAAACATCTCTGCTCATGCTGAAGGTTATGGAACTGAAGCGAGCGGACTTTACGCTCATGCCGAGGGTTTTCAAACCCAGGCGCTAAACACATCTGCTCATGCTGAAGGTTATGGAACTGTTGCAAGCGGACTGTTTTCTCATGCGGAAAATAGATTTACTGTTGCAAATTCTACATGTGCTCATGCGGAAGGTGAAGGAACAAGCGCTTTAGCTGATGCAGCTCACTCAGAAGGGTTAGGGACTACAGCGAGTGGGTTTGCGTCACACGCTCAGGGTTATCAGAGTATCTCTTCTGGTAGCTATAGCCACGCAGGAGGCAGAACTTCTGAGGCCTCAGCTACTGGGTCGACAGCGATGGGAAATAGCGTTATCGCCGACCAGCAATACTCTACTGTCGTAGGAGAATATAACCTAGAAAATATCATGGGAACTTTGTTTGTCGTAGGAAATGGAGTTCATGCCTCTAGCAGATCAAACATCTTTGAGGTCAGCAGTTCCGACGCTCTGTTAAATGGAGACTTAAATGTCACCGGAACCATTTCATCAAACGGAGTAGATCTCGCAACAGGAATTGACAATAACCAGGTTGACATTCAGCAGTTGATGCTCGAGATTGAGAATCTTCAATCAATCGTTGCTGATCTGCAAATTCAAATAGACACCCTCACGCCTTAGTGCGTTTTAATGAATTTAATTGCACTTTAGGCGATTTTAGAAACATTTGCTTAGATTTTTCGCTTTTAGCGGAACAAACCCTAAGCAAATGTATCTCCAATCCGAATCGACCTACTGCCTGTTTGCAATAAATTCAGCCCCAAAATTTCCATTGACCACCATCGTTTGATCTATTAAATTGATGGCCAGAGAAAATTCTGGCTTGGCGGGGTACTTGCTTGAAGATTGCTCTTTGCAGGTACAGCTCAATTGAGCCATGGTTTCAGATTGCACATCAACCAAACAGTTGCCAATGTACAATACGGGGCCCGTGGACTCGTCCTTCGCTTGCTGTATAACTTCGATCCCCAGTTCTTTAATCGCAATCGTATATGCTGAACCAGGTACAGGTATTTTTTTACCGTTAATGACCATGGGCTCACCTGATGCTTTGGTTAAAAAATATCCGCCTTGGTCACCGAGGTAGATCCCTTCCCATGGGAAGGACGCAACAGGGATTGATTCAGACACTGGTTCTAAAACGTCCATGTTCAAATCGGCAGGCTCGTTTGGTCCACATGAGGCAATCAAAAGAGGGGCGTAAATCAAAAGGAATAAATAAAGGTTTTTCATAATCTCAAATATCGTTAGTTTATTCTTGTCCTCACTTGCCAAAGCTCTTGTTGTTATGAACGTGCAAGAAGCAAGCAAAACGCAAACATAAAGGCCGGTTTGGTACAAAAAAAACCTCGCTATCTCAATGATAACGAGGTTTTATAAATCTGCAGTGTTGCCCCACCAGGACTCGAACCTGAAACGTCTGCACCAAAAGCAGATGTGTTGCCATTACACCATGGGGCAAAAACGTGTACAAAGATAGTAAAGTCAGACTGATTTATTAAGTAAATTGCAGCCATATATGGAAGTATTAAATCTCATTCAAGGCAAGCTCCTTTCTGCTACAGGTGGAGAATGGCTTGACCTGACAGATCCCAGCAAAGGCAAGGTTTACGGTCGATTACCTAGATCTGGCGCTGAAGATGTGAATCTCGCTGTAGAATCTGCGCACAAGGCATTTAAAAGTTGGTCAGGTACGCCTCATGCCGAACGAGCAGCTTGCCTGAATCGGCTTGCGGATTTGGTCGCAAAAAACGCTCAGCACCTCTCGCGTGCAGAGTCAACGGACAACGGAAAGCCGATCTCGTTGGCTGCCGCAGTTGACATTCCCAGGGCGGAAAAGAATCTTCGATTTTACGCTTCTGCAATACAGCATTTTGCATCTGAATCACATTCTATGGAGGGGGAAGCAATTAATTACACCCTCAGAAAGCCCCTCGGTGTCGTCGCTTGCATCTCACCATGGAACCTTCCACTTTACCTGTTTACTTGGAAGATCGCCCCCGCCTTGGCCTCGGGAAACTGCGTCGTTGCCAAACCCTCAGAAATAACGCCTGCTACAGCATACCTATTAAGCACATGGGTGAAAGAAGCTGGTTTCCCCGACGGCGTTTTGAACATCATACACGGACTAGGTGCAGAGGTTGGTGATGCTTTGGTTCGTCACCCAAAAATAGCAGCAGTGAGCTTTACAGGAGGAACGGCAACCGGTGCGCATATTGCATCTGTTACAGCGCCACGGTTTAAGAAATTGAGCTTGGAGTTGGGCGGAAAGAATGCGGCCATCATCTTTGATGATTGTGATTTTGAGGATGCGCTCGCGACAACCATGCGGTCTTCTTTTGCCAATCAAGGACAAATCTGTTTGTGCGGATCTCGTATTCTGGTAGAAAAATCAATCTATACACGCTTCAGGGATGCTTTGGTTTCAAAAGCAAGGAAAATGAAAGTCGGGGACCCGATGGATCCCAAAACAAAGACTGGCGCGGTCGTTTCAAAAGAACATCGAGATAAAATCATTGACTATATCACCCTTGCACGTGAGGAAGGAGGAACCATCCTTTGTGGAGGAAACAAAACGACTCCAGAAAACCAACCCGATCTCGCGGGAGGTTACTATGTAGAGCCTACAATTATCGAAGGCCTGAAATACGACTGCGCTGTCAATCAGGAAGAAATCTTCGGCCCCGTGGTTACTATACAGCCCTTTGAGACTGAAGAGGAGGCTGTCTCCATTGCAAACAGCACTGAATACGGTTTGGCTGCTACGGTTTGGACAAATGACCTCAAAAGAGCTCACAGGGTTGCGGCAGAACTTGACACGGGAATCTGCTGGGTCAACTGTTGGTTGCTGCGAGACCTACGTACTCCTTTCGGAGGCGTGAAAAACTCGGGGGTGGGGAGAGAGGGGGGGTTCGAAGCATTGCGCTTCTTTACAGAATCCCAAAACGTTTGTATTAAACTATAACAAACAGTCTGCTACTCATCTAAAAGATCAAACAGCGCATCGAGCTTCGGAGCGAGAATGACTTCTATTCGACGATTTCTCGACTTGTCCTTCGGATCTACCGGATGGTATTCACTTCTGCCAGATGCTGTTAAAATTGATGGGTCGACGCCGGGTTGATCACGTATGATGGCAAGTACCGAAGTGGCCCGAAGGACTGACAACTCCCAATTGTTGTGAGGGAAATTCGGAGAGACGAGATTGTCTGAATCTGTGTGGCCTTCTATAATAATTTCAAGCCCATTTTGTTCCGCAATGACTGCACCCAGTTGTGCCAAAAGATCCCGACCCTTGTCATCTACTTCAGCGGATCCCGATGGGAAAAGCAATTCTGCCTCTAGGCTCACATATACTTTGCCATTGCGTTGTTCCACTTTCAGGCCACGTCCTTCAAAGCCTAAAAGCGCACGCTCCAAACGTTTGCGAAGTGCTTCTGCGGCACGTTCCCTTGATGCCAATAGTTCTTCTAACTCTTCAACTCTTGCGCTCCTAGATTCCAAATCTGCACTGCGTTGTGTAAGGTCTTTTTCCAGCGCGATAAGCGCATCCTCACGATCTTGAAGTTCTTTTCTTATTTTTTGTACGTCTTCTAAAAGTGCTCTGTTTTCAGCGTTGAGGGTGGAGAGACGGCCTCCGCTTTGGTCTGTAAGGGCATCATTTAGCTCCCTTAAACGACGAATCTCATCTCTAGAATCTGCAACAAACCGTCCCATACGTGACGTATCAGCGGCCAATTCTGTCCTTACTTCAGTGAGCGTTGCGACTTGCCCACGCAATTCTACCACTTCAATCTCCACGTCTTGGCTGTTGAGAAGAAGTGTTGTGTTTTCTTTGTCTATTTCATCACACCTTCCCTGAAGGTCTTCAAATTGCTTTGCTGTGACACAGCCCGACAAGATGATTGTCATTAGAAAAAACGTTGGGAAAGAAGAGAACAGTCCCGCGCGGGAACCTCTGCTAGAGGGTTGAGAAAGTATAGAGCCTTGCATAACTATGCAAGTTCATCACACAGGTTGCCGTTTTCACACGTGAACACACGTATTGTTCACACTCAAATGTCAATGCCCGAGTCAGGGTGTTTCTTAGTCAATCGGAATCGCGAAAGTGCCTTGAGAGATCGTAACTCCTGCTCCTGCGGCGCTTTGCATATTCCCGCTGAATGACCCTGTGACGTAGCCTCCAGCGCCAGAAACCACATAGGTAAGTTCCATTGTAATGTTTCCACCATTGGAAGTCGAATACGTCTCAGCTCCTCCAACTGCTTCATACGCTCCGGCTGTGCCAGGCGCAGTCGCGAGGTTCATAGGGATAACGACTCCATTTTGCCATCCAGTGGCAGGTTCAGCCATAATGAATCCAATTTGCGCTGTCGTAACTGAAACACCCGCAATCGCAATGCTTGTTCCATTCATGGTCGCCGTAGCAGAGGCGTCTCCCATAAACTGTTGGCCATTTGCTTTCCAACTAATTGCACCTTCGCAAACAGGGCATGAAGACCCGCCACAATCAATATAAAGCTCATCACCGTCTTGAAGTCCATTTGTACAATCTCCCGTTGTAGGACAAGGGTCACATTCTGTACCGCCACAATCGACCCCTATCTCGGAACCATTCATCTCTCCGTCAGTACATGTAGGACAAGGGTCACAGTTCGGTCCACCACAATCTATTCCTTCTTCGAATCCATTTGGAAGGCCATCTCCACAAAGCTCAGGGCAAGCAGGACATCCATCACAACCACAATCGATTCCTAACTCTCCTGGATCAAGTTGCCCATTGAAAGAAGGGTCACATGGTCCGCACTCTCCTCCACAATCCACCCATTGCTCTCCCAGAAGCGCATCCCACAGATCATTTTCACATGGGTCACATGGGTCACAAATTGTTCCTCCACAATCAATCAGTTCTTCACCGTTATTGAGGATTCCGTCATAACAATTCTCTCCAATTAAGTTGTCATCATTTAGACATCCACTACAAGAAGCGAATAGGGTGACCACTGAAAGAAATGCCACAAAAGTATTGAAAGAAGAGAGGTACTGTTTCATTGTATGTGATATCTGTGCGTATTTTCGACGTGCTCAAAGATATAACAGAGTAGTATATAGATGGATAAACTGAAATGGAAACCCGCAAACCAACCTGAAAAAGGGGCCGTTCGTTCACTTTGCAAGGAGATTGGGCTCTCCGAAATGGTGACAAAAATCCTTGTACAGCGAGGGTTTGAGACGGCAGAGCACACTGAAACATTTCTTTCTCCTAAATTGGAAGATCTGCATGATCCTGACACCATGTTGAACATGGAAAAGGCCGTTACGAGGTTAAATCGTGCCATTTTAGGTCATGAACGGATTATGGTTTACGGTGATTATGACGTTGACGGCATCACTTCTGTCGCGATGGTTTCATCCTTCCTTGAAGGATTGGATGTCCAAATTGTCCCATATATTCCGATGAGGTATCAAGAAGGCCATGGGGTGTCGAAAGAAGGTGTGGACAGGGCGCGTAAATCTGGATGTACGGTTCTCATCACACTCGATTGTGGAACGAAGGATTTTGAGGCGCTCAACTATGCAGCTCGTTTTGGAATAGACACCATTGTGTGTGACCACCACCTTCCTGCAGTTGAGCTTCCAAATTGTTTCGCGCTACTTAATCCAAAACAACCAAACTGTCTTTACCCTTTTAAGGAACTCTCCGGTGCGGGTGTCGCATTTAAAATGCTGTCCGCTCTCGTCCCTCATATCGGTCTGACAATGGATTCCGTCTACGATCACCTTGACCTACTTGCATTGAGTATAGGGGCTGATTTGGTGGACATTACAGGCGAAAATAGGGTTCTTGCCTTTCATGGCATGAGAAATCTCAGCGAGTCTATGCGCCCAGGGATTAGAGCGATGCTTCAGGTTGCCGGAATAGAAGAGGCACCCAAAACCGTAAGAGACATGAGTTTCAGTTTGGGGCCCCGAATTAACGCCGCCGGCAGAGTTGGACATGCCTTAGATGCAGTAAAGCTATTAATGGCAAACGATGAGGGTGGAGCTTTGGAACTCGCAAATCATCTTGAAACACTGAACCAAGCGCGCCGTGATTTAGATGAGGACCTTACAGAAGAGGCCATTTCTCAAATGGTTGAACAGCCTCCGGGCAGATCATGTACATTGGTGACTGGTGAGGGATGGCACAGAGGGGTGTTGGGCATTGTCGCAAGTCGACTTATTGAACAACGGTATTGTCCAGCGATTGTTCTCTCTGAAGAAAGTGAAGTTCTCACAGGGAGTGCACGAAGCGTTCCCGGAATTGATATTCTTGCAGCGTTTGAAGAGTGTAAGCACTTAATTGATCAATTCGGGGGACATCCCATGGCTGCGGGACTTACGATCCGCCGTGAAAATATGGAGGAGTTTACGACGTGCCTGAACAATGCCATTAATACACAAACGTTGGGAGCCAAACCAAAACACTCGGTGGCGTATCACATGCCGATCAACCTTCATGAATTAAACCCCATAATGTATAAGGAGTTTGAGCGTATAGGACCGTTTGGTCCTGGCAATGAAGTTCCCGTATTTATGGCCCAAGGAGCTGTTACATCTATCCCCCCCAGAACAGTGGGACACGGTGGCAGACATCTCAAGCTCGTAGTTCAAGATGCAGCGTATCCTGCAAAAAGATATGAGGCGATTGGGTTTGGGATGGGAGAGCGCATTGATGAGGTACGGGCTTGGCGCTCATTCGATATCGTCTTTACACTTGCGAGAAACACCTTTAGGGGCAAATCAACATTAAACCTCCACCTGATAGATCTCCGGGCGCATAAAGCTAGTTCATCCGATTGATTAGGGTGTCGTAACATGGCTGGCAAGCCTGCAAAAGAGGACGCAGTGTGTTCGGGAACGGTTCAGATTTGCGGAGATACTTCTGGAACCCTGTAGACTGATGCGTTCCTGAATACCAGTATTCTGCCCACACTCCATCTTCTGCCCTTGCGCCCGCATCCCACTTGAGCATCCGTTCATCAAACACAATCCCCGCCAAATCACACAACTTGGTTAACGCTTCTCTGGGGTTTAAAAGAAGGTTCTTAGAATCGATAATGATGGGTTCTATTCCTCTTTTAAGAAGGGATTCTAAAAGCTCAACATGTGCTTCATACCCAACATCAGCCATCGTGGGGTCTTGAATCACCTTGGCAAAAGAAGGGAGCATGTCGACAGGATCTCTGGTTAAAATAACATTTACAACACCCTCCATAAATGACCGGTCAAGATCTAAAAGATGATGGGTCATGTTTTTAAAGAACACCACATCAGAAGGGAATTCACCCATCATCATTTCAACAACTTTTGCCCCATCATTCTCCATCGTATCAAGGACGACTTGCGCTACAGGATGTCTTTCTACGAGTTTCTTTTCGCTTGAAGCGAGATAATGTGCATACAGCGGCTCATCTAACACAAGCGTATCCTCTCTTTGGGCAAAGGAATACATCAATGCAGTAGAAATATTCCTAGGTCCAGACCAAAGACATATCCTTACAGTCTTCATCTCAATTTCTGATATAGACTGGTCAATGTATTGATGAGGTCTCGACCCTCAATTTTTCTGCCATCCACCACATTAACTGGGGTTAAACCTCCAAAGCTCCCCGTGACAAAAGCCTCATCAGCTGCATACACATCATACAAGGAGAAGTCCTTCTGTTTACAGACAATGCCATTCTCTTTGCATATTCTTATCACGTTGTGCCTCGTAATCCCATTCATACAGTACGCGCCTGTTGAAGTCCAAACCTCACCATCTTTTACGATGAAAAAATTTGTAGAGTTGCACGTTGAAACAAATCCCCGAACATCAAGCATCAATGCCTCATCTGCCCCTGCCTCTATCGCCTGAATCAGCGCTTGAACTTCGTGTAGCTTGCTGTGACAATTCAATCTTGGATCTAGTGTATCAGGTGAGCCGCGTCTCACTGTACTCGTAAACAACGTAATCCCCTTATTCCTGGTTTCTTCACTTGCCGTCTTGTACTCTGCAATAATCACCAGATTTGGTCCCGTAAGTGTCAATCTCGGGTCCTGTGATGGCGTCTTCTTGATCCCTCTAGTTACCATCACCCGCAAGTGCACACCTGTTTTCATTTTATTTGCCTCCAGCACCATCTCGATTTGATCTATCAGCCATTTTCTGTCAAACCCCAAGTCCATTCCTACAGCTTTTGACCCATCCCACAAACGGTTCAGGTGCAAATCAAGAAAGGCCAACTTCCCTTCATACAAGCGCATGGCCTCCCAGACACCGTCCCCCACAAGGTATCCACTGTCAAAGACACTTATTTTTGCCTCATCCCGAGGGAACAATTCTCCATTCACATAAATAAGGACATCCTTATTCCTGTCGTCTACATCTGCATTGTGTGTTCCGTGAATCATCATTGCTTCTCCTACTTGATCATCCGTTTATTTCTCGAAGACGTTCCATCCATTGACCTTGACTCCATCAGGGTCGTGGGACTCAAGTAAGATGCTGAATGTGAGGGCAACATATTTCATTTCCTAGGTGATGTTAAGGTGTCTATCTAACGATTGCTTCAACGATTCGGTTACGCAAAATATTCGATTATGACGGATCCGATTGCGCAGTGTTGGTGATGTAAAGCTCGCGCTGTGGGAAAGGGATTTTAATTTTATTCGTACGGAAAAGGTTGTCTATCCTAAATCGAATGTCACTTTTAATAATCATTCTGTTCCATGGTGAACGAACCCATCCTCGGACTTCAAAATTGAGCGCTGAATCTCCAAATTCAGAGAAGACTACTTGAGGCGAAGGCGATTTGACGATTTGGGGTTGGGCAGTCATTGCTTCTAAAAGCAATTGGCGAACAAGTTCAACATCACTGCCATAAGCAACGCCTACAGAGACGCTAATACGCGTAGATGTGAGACCCTGAGAGAAATTCATGACAGAGTTTCCCGCAATTTTTGAATTGGGCATCACCACGAGGTCTCCGTCTACCGTCTCCACTCTTGTTGCTCTAAGCGCAATGCCCTTTACTTTGACAAGATCACCATCAATCTCAAGCTCATCCCCTACTCTTACTCCCCCTTCAAATAACAAAACGAAGCCAGATATTACATCATTGAAGAAGCCCTGAAGGCCTATCCCTACTCCCACTAAGAGCGCCGCAGAACCTGCCCAAATGACCGTTAGATTAAATCCCAAAACTTCGATAACGATGAAAAACGTAATGACATAAATCAGGGTGCGCATTAAGCGGACAATCAAAAATCTTCGACCCTCCTCAATGTGCTTTAGTTTTAAAGCGCGGCGCAACGCCCACTTAAATAGCATAAACGTAACGTGACCTAAAATCAGGGTAAGGAGTACTGCCAAAGCCCGTTCCATAGAAAGAACATAGCTCCCTAATTGAATGCTTTTGGACAGAAAGTCATTTATCATTTGAGTAACGATCATTTGGGTAAGATTACAACCCCTAAGGATGAATTTAAATCTGAAACAATTCTATCGAGTTTTATCTTCTCTCGCAGCAGCCTATTCACCTCCTCATCTGAAATACCTTCCGAAGAAAGTGCTTTGATGAGGGTGTCAATATTTCTCTGAACATCAAATAAAAGCAAGCGTGTTGTGGCAGATGAAAGCGCCTGTTCGAGTACTTCTTCTTCTCGAATTGCAAAAATATGATGCTTGTTTGCCCAGTTTTCACTTAGGCTGTGTTTGTTCACGAGCATATTTGCTGCTCTGGTTTGAATTTCAGGGGAAGTGTCTGTGAAAAAGGACTGTGTTGATGGCAAAGTTCCCTCATCCAAACTCTGCTTATATCTAGATAAAATATAATTTGTAGAATCGTTCTCCATTTCAAGGTTGTGGGTCTCAATGCGGTGAACCAAGAGCTCTGCGAATGCAACTTCTGTAAAAGAGGTCGGTGCTGAGGCGTCTTTTGTCTCACCTTCGTGTGCACCTTCTTCTGCCTGGTCAGATTCAATCTCGACATTCACTAAAACCTCTCCATGTTCTAGTAAAAGTTTAATAATTGTGTCTTCTAACATATCCCGCTTTGTGCGAACTCTTGCTGGAATCCCTGGAGCCAAATCTTCCGAAACATCCTGTGTGGGGTATTCCGTTCCTGGAAGAGGTGCAGAGGGAGGAGGTCCACTTGAAGTAGAGCCTGACTGGGTAGGTCGCGTTTGAGAAGATCTTTTTGCCTCTTTGTGAAGTCGCTTCTGAATCTCCTTTGCAACTTCAGCTTGAAGCAAGTCTTCTGGCAACTTAATTCGTGCAGCCGTCGCTTGGATGTAAACCGATCGTTGAATGGCGTCTGGAACGCATGCGATAGATTCAACGATGCTGTGAACGAGTTCTGAGCGTTTTTGCGGATTATCTCCAGCTTCTTTGCTCAGGAAGTCAGACTTAAATGCGAGGAAGTCTAGCGCATCTTCTTTGATGAATTTCTGGAATTCGCTCGAACTGACCTTCTTTGAATAGCTGTCTGGATCGTCGCCATCTGGAAAGGTGACAACCTTGACATTCATCCCCTCTTTGAGTAGAATATCTATGCCCCTTAAAGCAGCAGTCACACCTGCTCGGTCTCCATCAAAAAGGACTGTTACGTTTTTTGTGAAGCGGCGTATGAGGTGAGTTTGGGGTATCGTAAGCGCCGTACCGCTAGAAGAAACAACATTCTCCACGCCGCTTTGGTGCATCGCCATCACATCTGTATACCCCTCAACAAGAAAACACATGTCCTCTTTACTGATCAGAGGCTTCGCCAAATGAATTCCATAAAGCGCCCGCGATTTGTCGTAAAGTGGACTCTCTGGACTGTTAAAATACTTGGCTATCTTTTTCTCTGTCTTCAGCGTTCTCCCGCCAAACCCGATCACTCTGCCAGTCACATCCCTGATTGGGAACATCACCCGACCTCTAAAAAAGTCAAATAACTTTCCGTTTTTTTGACTTTTTGAGCTTAATCCTGTTGCAACAAGTCTGTCCTCAGCATACCCCGCACCCAACGCCGCATTTGTAAATACATCCCAACCGTCAGGAGAAAATCCCACTTGGAATTTCTCTATGATCTCATCCCGAAAACCTCTGTTTTTAAAATAGCTCAGACCTACTGCTTTGCCCACATCAGTGTTGAGGAGATTGTCCGTCAGCCATTTCTGAGCCCAAGAAGTAATTGCACCCAGGCTTTCTCGTTCAGTTGAAGCAACGATTTCCTCGGGGGTTTGTTCTCTCTCCTCGATCTCAATATTGTAACGACCCGCAAGAATTCTAAGCGCTTCGGGGTAGCTGACTTTTTCCTGTTCCATTAAAAAAGTCGCCAAAGACCCCCCTTTTCCAGAGCTGAAACATTTGAAAATGCCTTTGCTCGGAACAACATAGAAAGAAGGGGTTTTCTCATTTGTAAAAGGACTCATCCCCCTGAAGCTACTCCCCTGCTTTTTCAGATCCACATAATCTCCTATGACGTCTTCAATGACGGCAGTTTGGTGGATTAATTCGACGGTCTCTTTAGGTATCACAAAAGCGAAGGTAAGACTGTGAGTTGTTAAACCTTTTTAAAATTGACGCTAGTTTAACGAAACGATGCTTGAATTGTGGGTTCAGGTGTAATTTGCATGCAATGAGGGGCATTAAAATATCATGGTTGGTGGGCATCATTGCGTTGGCTGTAGTAGGTGTAAGCTTTTTACAGGTAAAATGGCTGAGCAATGCCCTTGAGTTGAGGCAGCAGGTTTTTGACCAAACCGTAGAACAATCCCTCAATACGATTTCACACTGGATCATCGTTGACGCAAAAGATCTCGAATTATCTGGAGATTCCTCCTCTTTCTATCAAGGACAAGTTCTCCTTGCGGACGGAATGCAGAATCAATCCCGTGGGGTACTTCTTCGCATGGAATCGCTCCCTATGGATTCGTTGGTGGCTCTGGCGCTTGGGGAAAATGGAATCACCGCCAAGGCCGTGTATGGAGCCTTCGACAGATATGGGCAGCCGGCATACCTCGAAGGGGAGAGTGAGATTTATCGCGAAGATTTAATTGACAAAGGGTACGAAGTTGCGCTCGGTCCATTGCAATTGCGCGTTTTTTTTCCAAACCTAAAAAAACACTTACTCCAATCTCAATTGGGTGCCTTTGTCTTGTCAGGATTTATGCTTCTGGTCATTGCCATAGGACTTATCTATGTGATGAGGTCGGTGGTGAAATCGAAAGAACTGGTTCGAATTCGCCGAGACTTAATGAACAATCTGACGCATGAGCTTAAGACGCCTATCTCAACCATTGGATTGGCCAGTGAAGCTTTAGGGGACAAAGATTTGGACCTCGATGAAGAACAAACAAGCCATTATATCGGCATGATTCGAGGAGAGAATAAGCGGCTGGGAGTTCTTGTTGAGAAGGTGCTTCAGGCGAGCCTCACGGATTCTAAATCTATGAAACTCTATCTGCAACAAGTAAACGTTCACGATCTCATCAAAGAAGTCGTCAGAAACGTGACAATGCAAGTCAGGCGAAAAGGAGGGAAAATCGATCTCAACATTGTGGCGGCCAATCCGATTATTCAAGCCGACAGCATCCATTTGACAAACGTGATTTTTAATCTCATTGACAACGCAATTAAATACTCCCCAGATGGAGCTCAGATCGAAATATCCAGTTCCCAAACAGAAGAGGGTGTCGAATTAAGATTTAGCGACAAGGGTCTTGGCATTCCGAAGGAGTTTCTTGGCAAGGTCTTTGAAAGGTTGTTTAGAGTACCGACTGGAAACGTTCACGATGTAAAAGGATTTGGCCTTGGTTTAAGCTATGTGAAAAACGTAGTTGAACGACATCACGGTACCATTTACGCAGAAAGTGAGCCAAACGCTGGAAGTACCTTTGTTATGAAATTAAAATCCAACCCTACCCTAGAATGAATACATCACCCATTCGAGTTCTCCTTTGTGAGGACGACCCTAATCTCGGAAAACTACTTTCCGACTACCTTAATGCGAAAGGTTTTGCAACTACATGGGCTCAAGATGGTGCCGAAGGATTGAAATTGTACCACCGAGAAACGTTTGATTTCATCATTCTGGACGTCATGATGCCGAGGAAAGATGGATTTGAAGTCGCAACAGAAATACGTAAGGAAAGCAAACAGGTTCCGATTCTCTTCCTCTCTGCGAGAGGCATGAAAGAGGATACGCTAGAGGGCTTCAAAGCAGGTGCGGATGATTATATGACCAAACCCTTTAGCATGGAAGAACTTTTGGTTCGTATCAAGGCAATTCTAAGACGGACAGCATCTCTGCCTCAAGAGGGAGAAGAGGTGACCAAATTTAACATCGGTAAATTCGAGTTTGATTATAACATCCAGCAACTTAGTCTGAACGGCAATGACCATCGTCTCACTACAAAAGAGAATGAATTGCTCTTTTTACTCATCAGGCATAAGAACGGGCTGCTAGAACGAAACCATGCGTTATCTGCGATATGGGGAGATGCAAATTACTTCAATGGGCGTAGCATGGATGTCTATGTCGCAAAGCTTAGAAAGCATTTAAAAGAAGATGACAGGCTGGAAATCCTCAATGTTCATGGTAAGGGCTTTAAACTCATAGCTCCAGAAGCTTAAAAAGAACTTTATTTTTCGTATATTTGCGCCCTCTAAAACTGGTTGCTCGTGTCTGAAATGATAAAAATTCTTGCTGGTGATTCTTCCCTAAGTTTTGGGGAGCGAGTGGCTGATGCCTACGGCACTAAGCTAGTACCCACCACTACGACTCGTTTTTCTGACGGTGAATTTGCTGTCAGCATTGAACAAACGGTACGTGGAAAGGAGGTTGTGATCATTCAATCTACATTTCCTCCTTCGGACAATCTATTTGAGCTGCTTCTTTTAATAGATGCTGCAAAGCGTGCGAGCGCAAAGCGTATTATCGCAGTCATGCCCTATTTCGGAATGGCTCGTCAGGACAGAAAAGACAAGCCACGTGTCGCAATAGGGGCGAAACTTGTTGCAAACATGCTGATGGCTGCAGGTGTAGACCGTGTCATCACGATGGACCTTCACGCAGATCAAATCCAAGGATTTTTTGAGGTTCCTGTAGATCATTTATTTGGTTCAACTCTTTTCTTAAACCACATTAAAACCCATCTCCAAACAGACAATCTTTGTATTGCCACTCCTGACACTGGCGGAACAAAACGAGCGAAATTCTATTCAGATATGCTCAAGGTCGATATGGCGATATGCTATAAGCAACGAAAAATTGCAAACGAGGTCGCGGAGATGATTATTATTGGAGAAGTAAGGGGGAAGGATGTGATTATCGTCGATGACATGTGCGACACCGCCGGCACGCTCACAAAAGCTGCCGACTTAATGGTGAGACACGGAGCGCTATCAGTGAGAGCAATCTGCACGCATGCTGTACTCAGCGGTCCCGCTTACGAGAGAATTAACGACAGCATCTTAACGGAGTTAATCGTGACAGACACCATCCCACTTAAAGAAGGTGTCCCCAAAGAAAAAATTACGGTCTTGCCTGTGCATGACCAGTTTGCTCAGGTACTTAAATGCCTGATGAACAACGAGAGTATTAGTTCACATTTTATTATATAATTAAACTGTTATGAAAACTGCATCATTGAGCGGTTCTCTTCGCGAGAACGTAGGAAAGAAAGGTTCTTCGGCAATACGCAAATCTGGGTCTATCCCAGGCGTACTATACGGAGGCAAAGACCAAACCCACTTTACTGTGGAAGAAAACAGCATTAACAAGCTCGTATTTAGCCCTGACGTATTCTATATCGAGCTAGATATAGATGGCAAGAAGGTGCATTGCATCTTACAGGATATTCAATTTCACCCTGTTACAGACCGCATCGTACACATTGATTTGCTTGAAGTTGTCCCAGGGAAAGAGGTTCGTGTAAACTTACCTCTTCGCTCAGAAGGAACGGCTGAAGGAGTGACAAACGGTGGGCGTATTGCTACGCTATTCCGCAGCGTGCCTGTGAAAGGATTAATCGAAAAAATACCCGAGGCAGTCACTGTAGATATCTCTCCATTAATCATCGGGTCAACCGTGCGTGTGAGAGATTTGAATATCGATGGATGTACAATCCTACTCAACGAATCAGTATTGTTGTTCGCTTGTAAGAGAACTCGTCTCGCTGTTGCCGATGAAGATCTGGAGACTGGAGAAGCTGAAGGTGCTGAAGGTACTGAAGGCGCTGAAAGTGCTGAAGGAGAGTCTGGAGAAGGCTCTGAAGGTGGAGACGCATAAAGAAAGCACTGAATTATGAAACACCTCATTATCGGTCTGGGAAATCCCGGCGCAGAATATGAGGAAACGCGTCATAATATCGGATTTAAAGTGGTGGACACTATCGCTGAGGCACACGGTGGAAAATTTTCTACTGAACGCCACGGCGCGGTGTCCACCATTCGTTTTAAAGGTCGAACGTTGGTTTTACTCAAGCCATCAACCTTCATGAACCTCAGTGGCAAGGCCCTGAGATACTGGATGGATTCCGAGAAAATACCTACAGATAGAATTCTCGTCATTGCCGATGACATCAATTTACCTTTTGAAAGTATACGGCTTAGAGCCAAAGGAAGCGATGGTGGGCACAACGGCCTGAAAAGCATTCAAACAATTGTAGGAAACAATGTTTACCCTCGCTTAAGAGTGGGAGTGGGAGCGGATTTCGGGATTGGAAGACAAGTAGAACATGTCTTAGGTCAGTGGACGAAAGAAGAGGGGTTGGCACTTCAAGAAGTTCTGGTGAAATCACAAAAAGCAGTAGAAAGCTTTTGTACTCTCGGATTAGAACGATCTATGAACACAGTAAATACGCCCTGAATAAAAGGCCAAAAGAGCTGCGTTTTATTCGTAAAGGTGATTGTTCCCAATATAGGATATGACGGGATCTGGAAGCAGGTATTGAACATCCTGTTGATTTAATATCGCTTCTCTAACGTATGTTGAAGAAATCTCAATCATGGGCGCTTTCGTGTACAACACTGCTCTGCTATGTTCAATCTGGTCTTCTCTGGCGACGGGTGAAGAACGGATGCGTCTGGGGTAAATTAACAGTCGGTGACGGTCTATAATCTCACTGTAATTTTTCCATTTGTCGAGGTTTTGATAGTTGTCTTCACCGAGGATTACTGAAAAAACGATTTGAGGGAATTTCTCTCTCAGAAAGCGCAATGTATCTACCGTATAACTTGGGCGGTCAAGATTAAATTCAACATCTGAAGCAAAGATTGATGGGTTTTCAGAAACGGCCAGCTTCACCATCTGCAACCTGTGTTGTTCAGCAATCATCTCTGTGTTTAACTTGAATGGACTGGACGGAGTTACGACGATCCATACTTCATCTAGATCCGCTCGAATGAACATGTGGTTTGCAATGATCAAATGCCCCAAATGAATTGGATTAAATGAGCCGAAATAAAGCCCTACTTTCCCTGTGTTGGTATGGCCTGTCATCTATTTAGAAAGTCTGTGACGACTTGTTTTGTTTCCGAAATAGCTCTCGCAAGATCATCATTTACAATGCGAACATCAAAATGCTTTTCTTCATTCAATTCAAACACAGATTTTGCCAGCCTCCCGACAATGTTTTTTTCGCTTTCAGTCCCCCGGCCCCTAAGACGTTTCTCTAAGACTTCAATTGAAGGTGGAGCGATGAAGATTGAAAGTGCCGAATCGCCAAAGACCTCTTTTAAGGTCTTGCCTCCGATGACGTCAACATCAAAAACAGGGGTTAACCCTTTTTGCCACATATTCTCAACTTCGGAACAGAGCGTCCCGTAACATGTCCCCTTGTAAACCTCTTCCCATTCGATAAATTCCCCTTTTTCGATTTTAAGGTCAAACTCACTTTGTGTTAAATAATAGTATGACTTAGACGCAACCTCATCTCCTCTTAATTGGCGTGTTGTGGCGCTTATGCTAAATCCCAATGAGAGCTCTGCATTTTCCATCAAACTTTTCACCATCGTCGTTTTTCCAGCACCAGAAGGTGCTGAAAATATGATTGCTTGTCCATTTCCCTGCGGAAGGTTTCCTGATGGCATACTAGAGTACGTTTAATACTTGTTCCTTAATTTTCTCTAATTCATCTTTCATTTGCACAACGAGACGCTGAATATCCGCATCGTTTGCCTTTGAGCCTAGCGTGTTAATTTCTCTCCCTATTTCCTGCGCAATAAAACCGAGTTTTTTTCCCTGTCCGATACCATCAGCTAGGATTTCATCGAAGTGATCACAGTGCGCTGTGAGGCGCGATCTTTCTTCTGAAACATCCGTTTTTTCAATATAGAAGATCACCTCTTGTTCAAACCGATTCTCATCTATTTTTGACCTGTCGATAGCCTCAGAAAGATTTGTTTTGATTCGGCTTTTAATGCGCGCCAGTCTCTCATCTAATAGAGGATCGAGATTGATGGACGCATGTCGAATTGTTTTGATTCGATTGTTAAAGTCTTCGAGCGTTGCCGCACCTTCTGTCTCCCTAAAAGCATTAAAAGCATCAAGGGCATTGGTGAGGAGTTTTTCTATGCAAGACCAAACGTCATCATCAAGTTGCTCCTGTGGAGACTGAAGCGCGTCTGGCATACGGATGGCCATCCCGAGTAAATTCTCTTCTTTCAAACCAGCACCCTCAGCAAGCGCTTCAAGTTGTGTAATGTATGTTTGAACAAGTTTCGCGTTGATTTCGTGCTTGGCGTCGGAAGGGTCTTGTTCATAGCTTAGGAAAAAATCACACTTGCCACGTATGACACTTTCTCTCAGCAACTTACGGAGTCCCATTTCTTTTTCTCTGAACACGGATGGCATCCTCAGGTTCAGATCAAATTGTTTGCTGTTGAGCGAACGCACCTCAACCGAATACTTCCTATTGCCTATTACGCCTTCGGCTTTACCAAAGCCTGTCATGGATCGAATCATAGGACAAAGATAAGCCGTACCTTTGTCCTCTATGCCTAGTATAAAAGAAATTCAAGCGCCGATTGCGGAAGAAATGAAGGCGTTTTCTGGTCATTTCCGAGAAACCCTGCGCTCAGATGTCGCACTTTTAGATATAATCATGCGTTATATCGTGAAGCGAAAGGGCAAACAAATGAGACCTATTTTCGTTTTTCTCTCTGCCAAAATCCATGGCGGGTGTAGGGATAAAACATATACTGCAGCTTCTTTAATTGAGCTGCTACACACCGCTACTTTGGTGCATGACGATGTTGTTGATGAAAGCAATCTGAGGCGTGGCTTCTTTTCTATTCAAACACTTTGGAAAAAGAAAGTTGCTGTACTTGTAGGTGATTATTTGCTTTCCCGAGGACTACTCACTGCGGTAGACGCTGAGGCGTTTGACTTGTTGAAACTCACTTCGAAAGCTGTGAAAGAAATGAGTGAAGGTGAACTTTTACAGATTGAAAAAGCGCGACATCTCAATATCACGGAGGATATTTATTTTGAGATCATCCGAAGAAAAACCGCATCGTTAATTTCTGCGTGTTGCGCCTGCGGAGCTGCTTCGACAGGTGCAAGCCAGGAGCAAGTTGATAAAATGTGGACGTTTGGAGAAAAAACGGGGTTGGCTTTTCAAATAAAAGATGATTTACTCGACCTGGGAGATGGAAAAAAAACGGGGAAACCTACCGGCCAAGACATCCGGGAGAAAAAATTAACGCTTCCTCTCATCCATACACTTGAAAAGGCCGATCGAAGAACCAGAAAACGGTTGCTTAAACTGGTGAAACGAGCTCCCAAAGATCCGAAGGCTGTGAAAGAGGTGATTCAAGCTGTTATTGAAGGTCCAGGCATTGCATATGCGAGAAATAAAATGGCCGAATTAAGAAATGAAGCGGTAGAAATGCTTGATGTATTTGAAGATACTGAATCACGGAGCGCGTTAATTAATATGCTTGATTTTACAATTGAACGAAACCGATGAAAACAAAAGGGAGTGTCACATTATGGATGGTTGTATTTGCAACAATAGGCTGTGGAGACACGGGGTATAAAGGCAGGACCGTTGAGGTGACTTCGAAATGGAGCAATGGCAATGTAAAAGAGGAGAGGGTATCTCTAAAAGGGGATACCGTTGAGGTTCTTTCTTATTACGATAATTTTAAGATACAAACACGTGGCAGGGTTGTGAGCAGGGATGGGTCGGATTTGAAAATTGGGTGTTGGGATACATTCTATCCTGATGGAATGAAATGGTCTCTTAATTGTTTTTCAAACGGAGTCACTGATGGCATTTACCAAACTTGGCACCCAAATGGGGCGGTGAACATTTTGGGACACTACAGTCGGGGGTTTGAAACTGGGGTTTGGCAGTTCTCGGACAGCACCGGGGTTGTGGTGAGAGAATTTGATGCAACACCGGGATAAGACATCTCAGGATAAGGTTTTACACATTTTCACGTTGAGGAGAAAACAACTTGTCAAGTGAAAGGTGACAGGTGGGTTTTTAACTTGCAGATAGTACGCTTGTGCGCACTTTTTATCTTTACCCTGGAACATCCACTCTATATGTCATTATTTAAAACAACTGTATTGCGCATTGCATCTCTCATTGGGACATGTGTCTTGTTTTGCGGAATTGGGATTTTTGCAAATGACGAAGCTTCATCTGAAGACTACATTGACAAATGGAAAAAAGAAGCCGTTTCTCAAATGATCGAATACAACATCCCTGCAAGTATTACACTTGCTCAAGGGATACTTGAAAGCGGAAACGGGGCAAGTACATTGGCTCTGAAGTCTAACAATCACTTCGGAATAAAGTGCCACAGCGATTGGGTCGGCGGCCGAACGTATCATGACGACGATGAAAAAGGGGAGTGCTTCAGAGTGTATGACCACCCCCGAGACAGCTATGAAGACCACAGTAAGTTCTTATTGAAGACCCGATACGCAATGTTATTTGAACTGGATCTTGATGACTATAAGGGGTGGGCAAAAGGGTTGAAAAAATGCGGTTACGCGACGAATCCGGAATACGCTGAAAGACTTATTACAATCATTGAGCGCCACAACTTAAATGTTTTGGATGTAGAAGGAAATGATGCGCTTGCCGAAGTCGGAAAGAGTGAAACAAAGGTTGAAACTGAAATTGTAAAAGAACAACAAGTTATTTCGGACAGACTCGGTTCTGAATCAAAGGCTAGAACATCCAGAAATACGCCTACAAATGAGGATGGAGCTAGGCGAATCAGAACAACTGAACACGGGATTCAATTTGTTTTCGCACGTGAAGGAGACACCCAAAAGAGCTTGGGAAGGGAGCTCGACATGATGCCTTGGCAGTTCCGCAAATACAATGGAGTCTCTAAAAGTCATGTATTCAATCTGGGGGACAAGATTTACTTACAGCCTAAGAAGAATCATGCTGCATATACTTGGCATACTGTTCGTCAAGGCCAAACCATTTGGGATATCTCTCAGATATATGGCATTAAAACGTCTGCAATCATTCGTAAAAACAGACTCAATCCAAACGAATCATTACAGGCTGGCACCAAATTGAGCTTACAATGGCCGTTAAGTAAAGAAGGGGAACTACCGTGGTACGCGAAGCTCATAAACCCAAAGGAGAGTTGATTGAACGCCGATAAAGTGCGTAAATATCAAATTTCTCTGAACTACCTTAGCGAGGTATTTAATTAAGAGAAAAATGCCTTTTTATCAGCAACTGGGGGATATTCCCAATAAGCGACATGTTCAGTTTCGCAAAAAAGATGGAAGTCTTTACCGTGAACAGGTTTTCGGAACAGCGGGGTTTGTAGGAATCACTTCAATCCTATATCATTACAACAACCCGACGATGGTGAAGGAAGTTCTGGGAAGCGTTGATGTACGACCTAAAATTGCCGTCGAATGCAACCTACACTCTAGAAAACTAGAGGGGTTTAATGTCGTCCCTGGAAAGGATTATCTAGACTCTCGAGTCCCCATAATGTTCAATTCGGACCTCACCATTGAACTCGCATCTCCTCCGAAAATTGAGGATGAGGTTTTCTATAAAAACTCCGATCAAGCTGAAACGATTTTCGTCCATCACGGAAGCGGGGTTTTAGAAACAATGTTCGGGAACCTTGTCTTTGGCAAGGGGGATTATTTGGTGATTCCGAAGGGAATCATTTACCGATTTAAATTCAATTCTGATGACAACAGACTGTTTATCGTGGCTTCAACTGCTCCTGTTTTCACACCGAAACGTTATCGAAATAATTTCGGACAACTCTTAGAGAACAGTCCATATTGTGAACGTGACTTCCGAACACCAAGTGAGCTCGTCGTTCATGAAGCGTTGGGTGATTACCTCGTGAAAATTAAGAAAAATGGGTTGATTCACGATTACATCTATGCTGCCCACCCCTTCGATGTTGTGGGTTGGGACGGGTTTTTATTCCCCTATGCATTTAACATCAAAGATTTCGAACCCATTACCGGCCGAATTCACCTCCCCCCTCCTACGCACCAAACCTTTGAAGCTGCAGGGTTTGTGATTTGCAGTTTTGTGCCAAGACTTTACGATTACCATCCTGATTCTATCCCAGCTCCTTACAATCACAGCAACATCGACTCGGATGAGTTGCTTTACTATGTTGATGGAGACTTTATGAGCAGAGTGGGTGTGAAGCCAGGTCAACTTACGCTTCATCCGGCTGGTATTGTTCACGGTCCACATCCCGGGACGATAGAACAGAGCATCGGAAAGAAAGAAACACCTGAAACGGCGGTGATGGTGGACACATTTAAACCGCTTCATCTCACGCAACAAGCACTCGACTTAGAATATCCCGATTACTACAAATCTTGGATTAAGAAATAACATAGATATGTCAGAAAAAACAATCCCTCAACTTGACAAGGTTCTGCCAGAAGCCGCCGACTTTCTTCCCATACTTGGGACAGATTATGTTGAGTTTATTGTCGGAAATGCAAAGCAAAGTGCGTTCTTCTATATGACTGCTTGGGGGTTTCAGCCTCTCGCATATAAGGGACTGGAAACAGGCAGCAAAGATTCTGTTTCATATGTCCTTAAACAGAATAAAATCATCCTCGTCCTCACGACACCACTTCGGCCTGGAGGTGAGTTAAATCGACATCTTAACGACCATGGTGATGGCGTAAAAACAATTGCACTTTGGGTTGAGGATGCAAAAAAGAGCTGGGAGGAAACGACAAAAAGGGGCGCAAAAAGCGCATTCGAACCTGAGGTTCGAAAAGACGACAATGGTGAAGTCGTACTCAGCGCCATTCACACATATGGAGAGACGATTCATGTATTCGTAGAGAGACACAATTACAAAGGTGTATTTATGCCGGGATACCGAGCCTGGAACCCCGAGTACCAACCCGTAGACACAGGACTGTTGTACATCGATCACATGGTCGGCAATGTGAACTGGGGTGAAATGAATACGTGGGGAAAGTTTTATGCTGAGGTGATGGGGTTTGCCCAAATTATTTCTTTCGATGACAAGGACATCTCTACAGAATACACTGCGCTCATGTCCAAAGTGATGAGCAATGGGAATGGTCGGATTAAGTTTCCGATCAACGAACCTGCAAAAGGGAAAAAGAAGTCGCAAATAGAGGAATATATAGAATACTATGGAGGTTCGGGATGCCAACACATCGCGGTTGCTACAAACGATATCATTAAAACGATCACAGCCCTAAAATCCAGGGGTGTCGATTTCTTGTATGTCCCGGACAATTATTACGACGACATTCTAGACCGTGTTGGAGATATCGACGAGGACATCGAAGGATTAAGAAAACTCGGGATTCTGATTGACAGAGATGAAGACGGTTACCTGCTTCAGTTATTTACAAAACCGGTTTTAGACAGACCGACGATGTTTTTTGAGATTATTCAGAGAAATGGAGCAACCTCATTTGGAAAAGGGAATTTCAAAGCGCTATTCGAGGCCATAGAACGCGAACAAGAAAACCGCGGTACGCTATAATTTTGAAACCTCTTCTTCAAGTTGATCAGTTAGAAGTCGCTTTCGATAAAACAGTCATCTCCGGTGTGTCCTTCAACGTTTATGAAGGAATGACGACAGCAATTGTTGGAGAATCGGGGTCGGGGAAGACCGTGACTTCTACAGCAATTATGGGGCTCCTCCCTTCAAATGGACGTGTCATTAAAGGTCACGTAAAAGGGATTGGTGGGGTGACTTGGGTAGACGCTAACAAAGAGCCGATTACGCCCGTGGGAAGAGAGATTAGCATGGTTTTTCAAGATCCGATGTCTTCGTTGAATCCATCAATGAAAGTAGGCGAACAAGTCTCTGAGCCATTGGCAGTACACATGGGATTAGACAGAGTTGATTCTATGAAAAGAGTCATCGCGCTTTTCAAAGAGGTCGAATTGCCCGAGCCAGAAACCGCGATATATAAATATCCCCACGAGCTAAGCGGGGGTCAAAAACAGCGCGTCATGCTCGCAATCGCACTTGCTTGTAACCCCAAGATTCTTGTCGCTGACGAGCCTACAACCGCATTGGATGTTACGGTTCAAAAGACGATTTTAGAGTTGTTGCTACGTCTTCAGAAAGAGCGGGATTTAGGGATTCTTTTTATAACACACGATCTTGATGTCGTCAGAGATATTGCAGATTTCGTCGTCGTAATGAAAGATGGGGAGATTGTGGAACAAGGTGAATGCACCGCGGTGTTAGACAAGCCGACCCACCCCTATACTTTGGACTTACTGAACTCAAAACCCAAAAGAAACCGTGATGAAATTGGACACACAGACTTAGGGGCCCCGGCCTTTATTGAAGTTCAAAACGTGGTTCTAGAATACATCACGAAACGGAGTTGGTTTGGAAAAGTCGAAGAGAAATTTACAGCGGTCAATGGCGTCAATCTTAAAATACTGCCTGGAGAACGAGTGGGGCTTGTGGGTGAAAGCGGTTGTGGGAAGTCAACTCTGGGAAGGTTGATGTTGGGGCTTGAGATTCCCAATGGGGGGACCGTGATTTGGAAGGGGGTAGAACTGGACCTTAACAACAGGCAAATGATGAAGGAGTTTCGTCGCAATGCTCAGCCTGTATTTCAAGACCCCTTCAGTGCACTAAATCCCCGAATGTCTATCGGGAACGCTTTATGTGAGGCGATCGGGACCACAGAAAACGGAGGCGCACTGTCCAAATCAAAAAAGATGGAATTGGCGCGCAATCTACTTGTTGAAGTAGGGTTAAGTGGAGCGGAAACTGACAAATATCCGGCTTCTTTTAGCGGAGGCATGAGACAGCGCATCGTACTCGCTAGAGCATTGGCTGTAAAACCCGCGCTTCTAATATTGGATGAGAGTGTCTCTGCGTTGGATTTAAGAATCCAAGCCCAAATATTAACCTTGCTTTCCGACATTCAAAAAAGAAGATCCCTTGCTTACTTGTTTATTTCTCATGATTTAAATGTGATACATGCCGTTTGCGACAGGGTGCTCGTCATGAAAGATGGCGGAATTGTCGAAGAAGGTACTGCGGAAAATATTTTTAATTCTCCCTCTAATTCATACACAAAGCACTTGTTAGAAAGCCGTCCAGGAAGGAGCAAATTGACTGCGTAAATCCGTCGCTTGGTGCTTAATTTGGCATTATGAGTGAAGTAAACAATGAAGAATTGATTCTATCGAATCAAAATGGGGGGTTTCTAACCCTTACCATCAACAGGCCAAATCAACTTAATGCACTGAATAGTAGCGTTATAAAGAGTTTGTCTGGGTTAATTGAGGAGGCGCAATCTATGCCTGATGTACGTGTGATCATCCTGACTGGTGCAGGAGAAAAAGCGTTTGTCGCGGGTGCCGACATCGTGGAATTTGCCGAATTTTCTCCTGATGAAGCAAAAGACTTGGCCTCATTGGGTCAGTCTGGTCTCTTTGACAGAATAGAAAAGAGTGAAAAACCCGTGATTGCTGCGGTCAATGGATTTGCATTGGGTGGAGGTTTGGAATTGGCCATGGCTGCGCATATACGCGTGGCTTCAAAAAACGCGATGTTGGGGCTTCCTGAGGTTTCGCTTGGCGTCATCCCAGGCTATGGGGGTACGCAGAGATTGGCTCAACTTGTAGGAAAGGGGAAAGCCATGGAATTGGTGTTAAGTGCTGGGATGATTAGTGCTGAAGAGGGTTTGGCATGCGGTTTGGTAAATAGAGTCGTGGAACAAAGTGAATTAATGGATGAAGTCCTTGGGATTGCGAAGAAGATTGGACGCAACGCTCCTACTGCGCTCGCTGGGGCGATTAAATCTATTCTGGCAGGGTATACGGATGGCATAGATGGACATCAAGTTGAAATTAATGAATTTGGAAAGTGCTTTGGAACTGAGGATTTCCGAGAAGGGACAACTGCATTTATTGAAAAACGTCGCGCAAAATTTCCAGGAAAATGAGAGTAAAAGTCGCTGTGATTAACGACGGGAAGCATCAACTTCCCCATTATAGTACGCCACAAAGTGCGGGGTTGGATTTGCGTGCCTCATTAGACCAGCCCGTCGTGCTTCAACCTGGGGAACGCAGCCTGATTCCTACTGGCATCAAGTTGGCCTTGCCTCCTGGGATGGAGGCCCAGGTGAGACCTAGATCTGGACTGGCATACAAACATGGTGTCACAGTATTAAATGCTCCGGGGACCATCGACGCAGACTACAGAGGAGATATTGGAGTTATACTTGTGAATCACGGAGACGTAGCTTTCACAGTTGAAGACGGATCGAGAATCGCTCAGATGGTTCTTGCAAAATATGAGCAAGTGGAGTGGGAAGAAGTTCGTGAACTCACCGATACTGATCGGGGAGATGGCGGTTTTGGTAGTACAGGTATTAAATAAAAGAGAATAGCAAAAGATGAACATTATCATTCCGATGGCAGGAAGAGGAAGCAGACTTCGTCCTCACACCCTGACAACTCCTAAGCCGTTAATACCCCTTGCGGGGATTCCTATCGTAGAGCGACTCGTGGAAGACATCGTGCGCACTCTTCCTGTGGCGGTGAAAAAAATCGCTTTTGTTACTGGACGATTTGGTGACGAATGCGAAAAGGATCTACTTGAAGTTGCGCGTCGTTTAGGCGCGGAAGGTATTATCTGCTATCAAGATGAGCCCCTGGGAACAGCACATGCTATTCTTTGTGGTTCGGAATGCTTAGAGGGCCCAGTCGTTGTGGCATTTGCAGACACCCTTTTTCGCGCCGACTTCTCCATTAATCCCGATGCAGATGGCGTGCTTTTCGTACAGAAGATTGAAGATCCATCGGCATTCGGTGTGATCGTCACCGACGACAGTGGCGGGATTGTAGATTACGTTGAAAAGCCCCAAGAATACGTGGGTAATCTTGCGATGATCGGTATTTACTCGTTCAAAGATGGCGCAAGACTCAAGAAAGAATTAGACTATCTCATAGACAATGACATTCGGCTTTCTGGCGAATACCAGCTCCCAGACGCTCTGAGAAATATGACCAAGTCTGGGTTAACTTTTATTCCTGGAGAAGTTCTTGAATGGATGGATTGTGGAAACAAGAATGTGACCGTTGAGACAAATCGGAGAGTTCTAGAAATACTTTCAGCTGAAGGGCGGCTCCACAATGAAACCGGAATTGATGCGACAGCTGAAATTACAGACAGTGTCATTACGCCCCCATGCTACATCGGCCCTGGGGTGAAAATTAACAGGTCGATCATAGGTCCGCATGTAAGTCTAGGGGAGAACTCAAAAATTGATGGCTCTGTAATTAGCGACTCGTTGATTCAGGGAGACACGCACATTGAAAATTCGAATTTAAAGGGAGCGATGATCGGGGCAAAAGCCTCCATTTATGGCAAGACGCAAGACGTAAGCATTGGAGATTTTTGTACTTTGGGAAATCGTGAAGATTAAACTTTGAAGCAACACCTTACATACATCGCATTCGGCTTTTTCCTTCTGAACACGATGGGGTGTTCTGGGGAGAAACATGTTTTAACAAATGGTAACGTTGCTTCTGAACCGTTGCAACGCAATTATTTCGAAGGAGCCCAACACCTCCTGAAGGGCGACAAAGAATCAGCGTACGCAAGTTTCTTACGATGCTCAGATGAAGCGCCTGGTGTCGCTTCTTTTCACTACGATCTTGCAAGAATTGATTTCGACTTAGGTCGATATGAGTCAGCTACAGCACAATTAGACCAAGCAATAGAGATCGAACCAGAAAACGATTGGTACAGATATCACAGGGCGAAAGCACTCGTATCGACAGGGAGTTATGAGAAAGCACAAGTAGATTTCGAGGTTTGGATTAACGCAAGACCTGGAGATTTAGAAGCCCTGAGAGAGTGCTCTGACATTTTCATTTCAGCTTCACAGCCATGGCATGCATATCAGCTTTTAATATTTTACGAAGAAGAAATCGCAAGAAATGTCGATGTGAGGCTAGATCAATTAGCGCTCATTTCACACGCCAATATAGAAATTGAACGCTTTGATATTTTCATCAATCGTTCTGCTTTGGAGTTTCCAAATGAACCCAGTTTTGCGTTGCATCGGGGTCTTCTGGCTGCATTTAATAAGGACTTTGAACGTTCTGTTCTGATTTTAGAAAAGCTACGTACAGACCATCCATATTATATGAATAGCGTCATCCCTTTGGCCGAATCATATACCGCCATAGGAAAGACAGATGAAGCGTTTGAGCTTTTACTTGTCGCATTTCAATCAGAGGATATTGACTTGCAGGAAAAATCTGAGATCATGTTGGGTTATTTGGAATTTGCAAGTCCGGGGTCAGAAATAATGATGGGGTTTCAGAAACTTCTTCTTGTCGCCCTAGAAACCCATTCAGGCAATCCCGATTTGTTGCATTTTGCGGCTTTGCATTGGTTGGATATAGGACAAGTTGAAAAGGCGCGCGAAGCGCTTGCAACAGTCGTTACAAATGATCCCGGTTCGCTTGACGGTCATCTCGATTATTTGGGCGTGCTGTTTCATTTAAAAGACTGGGATTCGGTGATCAAAGCCGGAGACGAAGCCGCTTTGATCTTTCCTCTAGAACCACTCATTTATTTATACTCCGGTGGGGGGCGCAAACAGCTGAAGGAATATGAAACTGCCATAAAGCACTTTAAAAGTGGCTTGTCCGTATTGATCGACTTGCCTGTCACTGAAGCGAGTATATACAGTGAATTGGCCGAATGTTATCGAGAACTCGGACAGAAAGAACAATCATATGAAGCCTTTGAAAAATGTCTGTTGATTGACAAGTCTCCTTATGTAATGAACAATCACGCATATTTTTTGGCCTCGGACAACCAGCGAATGCAGGATGCGCTTAAGTGGAGCACTTTGGCAAATGAAATGATCCTTGATGAACCAAATTTTATGGACACACATGCATTAATTTTACATCTCCTTACCCGTAATTCAGATGCCTTGGAATGGATTGTTAACGCCCAATCCCTTCTCGATTCCCCTGATGCTGTATTCTTAGAACGAGAGGGCGATATTCGGTGGTCATTGGGGCAATCTGAAAAGGCGCATGAGTTATGGAAAAAGGCGATTGTTAGTGGTGGTGGACAAAAAAGGTTGAACGAAAAGCTTTCTAGAATAAAATGAAGGGGCATCTTAAAATATGGGGTCTAAATGTACTTGTTGTTTGTTCCGTTTTAATGACGGGATGCTCAAACGAACAACGTATTGCTGATGGGAAGCCTTTGAGATCTAGGGATCCAAACAACATTCTGAAGCGATATGACAAAGAAGCGCTCAAATGGGATTGGATCGGATTCAAATTAGACACCGAAATTAATGTCGAAGGGAAATCAGATTCATTTACGATGAATGTGAGAATGGCACGAGATAGTGCAATTTGGATAAGTCTGTCACCGGCGCTCGGTGTGGAACTTGCAAGGGTGCTCCTGCTTCCTGATTCAGTCAGAGTTATCAGCAAAGTCCCTTCAAATAAATTTGTTTTCGAAGGCAATTACAAGCAACTAGAGAAGTCTTTGGGAATTCCATTTAATTTCTACACTTTTCAAGATTTATTTTCTGGAAACCCATTGGGGCTGAACCCACAGGATGATAAATTTATCTCTCAAGTGGATGGCTTTAATTACATTTTAATTGAGAAATTTCCAAGACGCGTAAAAAAGCTTTTAGGTGGAACTGATGAGCGAGAAATCGCATTAAATCCTGAAGATTCTATCGCGGTGCTCCTGGGTGATCGCAGGGCAAATAGAATGATGAGTCGAACGGATGAAGACGATTTGATCATTAAAAGATACTGGTTTGATGGGGTCACATTTATGCCTGTAATAGATCTGCTTAATGACTTGTCAAGTGGGCTTAGTCTTAAAATTAAGCGTTCAGGAGACGAGGGACATCGTCAAGGGTTATTGCCTACGAAGACCCGAATAATAGCGCGCGGCAATGGTGTCGATTTGGATTGCACCTTCAAAGTTCGACGCAGTAGAATAAATCGAGAATACGAACTCCCATTCGATCCACCTGAAAATTATGAGCGCCGTAAATCACTGTAATTTTATTGACCATTCAATTAAAAGATGGGTAGTGATGGCGTTTTTGTGCGGTGTGGGGTTGTACTCTCTTCAAGCCCAAACGCAGGATAAGGAGGCCTTGACAGCTGAGAAAGAGAAAATTGAAGCGCAACTCGCAACGACATCAAAATTAATCGGAGAAGCAAAAAACAATCGGAATGCTGTTAATTCTCAGATGACTCTTATCAATCGACAGATCGAATTAAGAGAACGACTTATTCGGTATCATCAATCATCAATTAGAATCCTGGAGCAGTCTGTCCTGAATGCCGACACAGAGATAAGGAGCCTTGAGGGACATATTGAAGGCTTAAAAGAGGAATATGCAATGATGATTCAGCAAGCATATAGAATGCAACTTGCAAACAATCCCTTGATGTTTGTTTTTGCCGCCGAAGATTTCAGTCAGGCAGCGCTTCGATTTAGAATGCTTCAATCTTATGCTGAATTGCGTAAAAGACAAGCCCTTGAAATATCCGATGCCCAAACTTCACTCACCACATCAAAAGAACTTCTCTCCACAGAGAAGACCTCCGTTTTGGTTGCACTTGAAGCTCAGGAATCTGAGCGCGACGCTCTCAACGGCGACAGAATAGAACGAGCGCAACTTGTCTCTGAGATCAAGGGAGAGGAAGCGCGGCTCAGGAAAACGCTCAAAGCGCAAGAAAAAGAATACAAACGACTCAGCAATGAAATTAAGAGAATTATCGAAGCTGAGATTGAAGCTGAACGTGCTTCTGCGGCGGGGGAGTACGCACTTACTCCAGCTGGCAAAATCATCTCTGAAGAGTTCGAGAAAAACAAAAGCCATTTTCCATGGCCTGTGGCGAGAGGTGTTGTCACAAAGGAGTTTGGTCGACACAAACACCCGACCATCGCAGGAATTACTGTTGAAAGTAACGGGATAGATATCACCACGGAACAAGGCACGAAGGTGTTTTCTATTTTCGGAGGAACAGTCAGTAGTGTCTTCTCATTCCCTGGTGCGGGAGAAACGGTGATCATCTCCCATGGTGGCTACCGAACAGTATATAGCAATCTAGAATCACTTGAGGTCTCGAAAGGCGATGTCATCGCACGAGCGACATATTTGGGGAAAGCTTGGACGGGACCCAAAGGGACGACGGTTCATTTCGAGATTTGGAAAACATCCGGCTCTGAGCGGTCTCCAAAAAACCCCAAATCCTGGCTACATCCAAGATGAAAATTGGCCTTAAAAGGGGATTGTCAGAAAGAAATAACGAAGCAACTTTACACCTGTGAAAACCACAATTGCACTCGTAGGGAATCCCAACACTGGTAAGTCCAGTCTTTTCACCAGTATTACTGGTGTTCGCACTGCTGTGGGCAACCTTGCTGGTGTGACAATTGAGGCCTGTTTGGCAAATGGAATCATCAAAGGTTCAGAGGATTTGACGTTTATGGATCTCCCTGGAATCTATAACCTTCATGCCCAAACAGATGATGGACGTGTCACCGAAAACACGCTGCTCAATCCGAATGAGAAGAACAAACCAGATGTGGTTTGGCTTGTCGCAGATAGAGCAACCCTTCAGGGACAGCTTTTTCTTGCTTTGCAAATTCGAGAGCTCGAAATCCCTTGCATTCTTATCCTAAATAGGATGAACTTGGAAGAGGAAGACCCTCAACTTTGCGAGATCTTAGAACAAGGTCTTGGGTTTCCAGTACGAGAATTACACGCACTCAATGACAATCCCTCTGATTGGGTTCGAGACCTTATTCCTCTTATTGATCTCAAGGGGTCTTCTTCACTCCTCGGAAAGGTGCCTCCAAGCATAGAACGTTCACTTTCTATCCTCAAAGAGGCGATGCCAGATAGAACCCATGGGTTCCTGTGTCATATCGCCCGAATGAACTACGTCCCGAGCTGGCTTTCTAAGGATGAGAAGTCTGCTTGGCATAAGGCGAGAGAAAGTGCGGAAGCATCTCCTGCAGCGCTGCAGCTGGAAGAAGCTGGGCAGATGATGCATATCATTCGTGAGCTACTCAATCAGGCGGGCAAACCTTTAAAAGAACATGAACTCGCCCAGCGCAATACGATCAAGGGGCAACAAAAACTAGACCGTGTGCTCACGCACCCTATTTGGGGGAATGTGATTGCGATGTTGATCTTCTTCTTTATGTTTCAAGCTATTTACAGCTGGGCGACATATCCCATGGACCTCATAGACGGCGCCTTCAGTACGATGATCTCCTTCATTACCGACACCCTGGCACCTACCTGGTATACCAGTTTACTCGTTGACGGAATTCTTTCTGGGCTTGCGGGAATTCTGATTTTTGTGCCTCAAATCGCAATACTCTTTGCGTTCACCGCTTTTCTTGAACATTCTGGTTATATGGCCCGGTTGGGGTATCTCTCAGACCGTTTCTTCAGGCGACTTGGTCTTACTGGAAGGTCTTCAATCTCTTTGGTGGGCGGTCTTGCTTGTGCCGTGCCTGCGATCATGGCTGCACGTACGATCTCAAACAAACGCGCTCGGCTTCTGACCATATTGGTGACGCCCATGATGACTTGCTCAGCACGTCTTCCTGTGTACGCATTCCTGATTGCATTCGCTGTTCCTGATCAGCTCGTTCTCGGTTTATTTAACCTACAAGGGGTTTTCCTGTATGGGCTTTACGTGATCGGTGCGCTTTCGGCACTAGTTCTCGCATTCGTAATAAATAAGGCGCTACCTAACTCAAACAACCGAGCTGAAGCTGCAGAGGAATGGCCACCATACCGTTTGCCAAAACTCAAATCAGTCTTGGGGCAATCCTATCGCCAAGCCATGATCTTCCTTCGCGCAGCAGGATCGGTTATCTTATTCATTTCAATCATCTTGTGGTCTTTGGCATTCATGGGACCTGGAACGATACAAGAACGCGAAGCCATGGAACCAAGCGAGCGTTTAGAACAGTCTTGGTTAGGCGCACTGGGAAATGCCATTGAACCTGTCGTTCGGCCTTTGGGATATGATGGCCGTATGGGAATCGCCATTTTAAGCTCTTTCGCCGCACGTGAAGTGTTCGTAGGCACGATGCACACGCTCTATCCTACAGCGGAAGGTGGTGATGGCAGCATACTGGCTTTGAAAAAACGACTTGCAAACGAAGTCATCCCCGGAACGAACCGACCTCTTTTAAATACAGCTTCAGCGGCATCACTGATCGTGTTCTATATGTACGCGATGCAGTGTATGAGCACAATCGTCATTGTTAAAAGAGAACTTAACAGTTGGACCTGGGCACTTGCACAAGCTGCCGGATACACCCTATTCGCATACTTAGCAGCACTTGCAACATACAGTTTCGTCGATGGATTCTAAGATTAAAATACCGTGGCTTGAAGTTGGATACACGATCTTTTCTAATGAAGGGCCTAAGGCCTTGAAAATTGAAGCCTTGGCCAGAAAGGTGGGTAAAAACAAATCATCTTTCTATCATTGTTTTGCGGATTTAGACATTTTCATAGATGAATTGCTGTGTTTTCATGTTGTAAAATCTAATGAAATTTTCAAGCATATCAACCGCTGTAAGAATTTGGTGCCCGATGTCTTTGAGGTGCTCTTTGAGTTCAAAGAGGACGCCTTTTTCAATCGACAATTAAGAATACACAGGCATATTGAAAGCTATAAATTGTGCTTTGAAAAGGCCCATAAACCTATTGAAGGTGCGCTCTTAGCGTTTTGGCCCAAAGCAATCGGGTTAGAAGACAATCCTCATCTTGCGAGAATGATTTTAAACCTTGCTGTAGAAAATTTCTATCTAAGATTGACTGAGGAAACATTTACAGAAAAAGGGTTAAACAGTTATTTAGATGAAATCTTAGCGATCGTAAAAAAAATGTAAGTCCTCTTGTGGAAGGTCAGTTGTACGGTTCCGTCTAAAAATTATCAGCAATGGCTTTTACATTTGTCTATGAAACGCCTTCAGCTCAAGTATCTTTTTGTTTACACAACGCCACTTGTAATCTTGTTTTCATTGTGGGCCTCTAGTATCTGGTCTTTTTTTGCGTTCTTCTTCATATTCGGTTTGATTCCATTTATTGAATTATTCACGAATGGATCGAAGGATAATCTCAATGCCGAAGAGGAAGAGAAGGTGACAAAAAACATTGTATTTGATCTAATCATCTACCTGTTGGTCCCTATGCAGTGTGTCATCCTGATCTACTTTTTAATTCAAGTCAGCGATGAATCTCTCCCTCTTCATACAAAATTAGGCCTGACCACTGCATACGGACTTGCTTGTGGTGGTATTGGAATTAACGGTGCACACGAACTTGGACACCGACACACGTGGTATGAGCAACTCATGAGCAAACTTCTTTTGCTTTCTACATTGTATATGCATTTCTTCATAGAACACAATCGAGGTCACCACAAACATGTTTCTACGGATCAAGATCCAGCCTCCAGCAGATACAATGAAATTATTTACTCGTTTTTCTTTAGAAGTATAATCGGCGGGTGGAAGTCTGCATGGCGACTTGAAGAAACGAAAATGAAACTGCAAAAAAAGCGTGTCTGGAGCTTTCACAATGAAATGCTTCGATTTCAAATCATCCAAATAGCGCTCGTCACAACTGTCGCTTTAATCTTCGGATTTGACACCACGCTCTTCTTTATCGCCGGTGCTACTATTGGCATCCTAATACTTGAAACGGTAAACTATATCGAGCATTACGGTTTGCGCAGATTAAAGGTGGGTGATGGATTTGAAAGAACGAAACCCATACACTCTTGGAATTCTAACCACCCAATCGGTCGAATACTGTTGTTAGAGGTGACCCGTCATTCTGACCATCATTATATCTCAAGTAAGAAATACCAAACCCTCAAGCACTTCGATAACAGTCCTCAAATGCCCACAGGCTATCCAGGGATGATGGTCCTTGCACTGTTCCCACCTCTGTGGTTTCGTGTCATGAATAAACGTATTAAAGAATATGGCGCTACGCCACCTCAGCTTGCTCAGTCGCAACTCTAACCCAAAGGTGAGCCGCAGCTTCTTTCCTGACCGCCAACGTTCTGCCGCAAGTACAAATCGCCATAGGTCCATTTAGAGGAGCGATATGCTTGACTTCGACCTCAGATCCGATGCAACACCCCATCTGAACAAGTGCCATGACCTCCTCTGGGGTATCCACCCTTTCGATCACACCTACTTCGTAGGCTTTTAGGTCACATAATTTCTTCACTTGCATCCCACAAAATTACCTCCACCTCTCACCAGTTGCAATACCCTTTTCATGTGATTTATTTTTTGCAACCAAACCTCCTATCATCCACCACTACTCCTTACATTTGCATCCTCCTAACCTGGGCCATTAACTCAGCTGGTTAGAGTGTTACCTCGACATGGTAGAAGTCACTGGTTCGAATCCAGTATGGCCCACGAAGAAAACAGAAGCCCCACGCAAACGAAGTTTGAGTGCGGGCTTTTTTTGTAACAGCACGTCACAATTTTATTTGTGTAAGGGGTGGTGCAAAAAAGCCAGAGACAAGCGGCAGCTTGAGGGCTTCGTCGTTTTCTGAGTAAAATACTGGCTCACGAGCAGAGCGAGTAATCCAGTATGGCCCACGAAGAAAACAGAAGCCCCACGCAAACGAAGTTTGAGTGCGGGCTTTTATTTTCAATATAATTTTATTGGAGGTTTTTCACTCAACTCTTTCACTTTTTGAGCCCAGTTATTTAGAATAAATTTTTGACGTTCAAAATCATCCCGATAAGGACCACATACGATTTGGAAATCTGTGACGTGTGTTTGCTGATCTTCTAAAAGAAGGAATTTTTCTACGTAGTGTTCATTGTCCAACTTACAATCAATTTGAATATACTGATTTCCATACATGTTCGCTGCGAATTCTGAAGTCACGACACCTGCATTTTGATATTTAAAATTAACCTTTGATTCGTTATCCCATCCCGCTGGAAGTTTGTTTTCCAGATCGAAAATCGGTTGAAGCGTTGCGATATAATCTGATTTGGTAAGGATCTCCCAAATTACATCTTGAGTCGCTTTTATTTTGACCATAAAAGAAACAAAGCGGGAAGATGAAATTTGATCAATCTCATTGTTGGAAAGAAATTTGACCTCATTGAATCGAGCACTTCCATTTCCACCATTTAGATATCTAAACCCAACCACAGAATCATTTGAAACATTGATCGCTTGTATTACAATGACAATTTCTTCTTTTCTTGAGTGATTGTTGTAAAACCGAGCCAGTTGAGGCATTTTGAGATCCAAAGGTTTTGCATTTGGATATTTCTCTAAGTCAATAAAGATTAAGGAAGCCTCGGTTTGGGTTTCATCTTGCGTGGGCATTCTTCCATTGATCACAGGGACATCCTCCCAATTGTTAATGTCTACAGCTGGAAAACCATTTAAATTGTCCGGACAATACCAGCCACCATATTTGTGCGGTTCAACATCTGCACTGTTTTGACCCATACAAGTCATGGGGAGACAAATCAACAGGACGAGGAATTTATTCATAAAACAAACTTAATCAATAACTTCCAAATCTGTTCGTGAAGCGTCCCCATTCACACACATGGGAGGAATGGGAACTATTCCTTCAATGAAATATGTCCGTCCTTGTCCAGGACCAA
>CAWVRV010000017.1:0-37471 GCA_963932755.1 uncultured Flavobacteriales bacterium
GAGGAGGTCGTTCCCATAGAGGTGTTGAAGCCTTATTTGGCATCAAGTACAAATGCAGTCGGTTTGAAGGGGTTGGTCGGCAAGACCTCGGGGGTGTCCATTATGGATTCGCAGGTAAGTATTCGTGGGGGCAGTGGATATAGCTATGGTGTGGGCTCACGTGTTTCTTTACTTTTAGATGGAATGCCTTTGCTTTCTGGAGATATGGGTGAGATTTGGTGGTCCTATCTGCCGATGGAACATATCGGTCAGGTCGAGGTCATCAAAGGAGCCGCTTCTTCTCTTTATGGAACGAGCGCATCGAATGGCGTGATACACTTTCGAACGGTCTGGCCTGGAACGAAGCCAGAGACAGTCATTAGTGCATTCAATGGCGTGTACAGCGACCCGACAAATGACACATGGCGATGGTGGGATCAGAGTTTTTCTCCCGTTTTAAACGGTGCGTCAATTTCACATAGGAAAGCTTGGGACAAAGTCGATTTGGTCATCGGTGGTAATGTGCTCTCAGACAAAACCTATCTTTCTGTAGGTCATGAACAGAGGGCGAGAGTCAGTGCTAAACTTAGATTCAGACCCAAGAGTGGGTTGTTGTTTGGGATAAGTGGAATTGCCCAATACCAGCAGATGGGACGCTTTATTTTGTGGGATGATTTTGAGACATCAGCTTACTTGCCGATGGAGGGAACTTCGAGCCAAGACCAATGGTTAAATCTAAACATTGACCCTTGGGTGAGCTATGCCGGCGCGTCTGGAGGGTTGCATAAACTTACAAATCGATTTTACAGAACATCCCGTTATAACTCAGGTGGAGAAGTGACAATGGCGAGCAATCTGTATATGTCTGAATACAAATATTCTCGAAGACTATCAGATCAATTTGAAGCCCAAGCTGGCGGTTTTATGAGTGTTCAGACTTCTTTCAGCTCACTCTATCCGGGCATCGCTCTAGCGACCATTAATCCAGCTGTTTTTGCACAGGTGGAGGGGCAACATGGTCGTTTGCGGACCGTTCTAGGCGCTCGATTCGAAAAGAATATTAACCCTGGATTTTATGAGGAGTCTTCTGGACCAGTCCTGAGGGCAGGTCTTAATTACCAGCTCGCTCCAGGAACAAACTTTCGAGCGTCTTATGGTGAGTCCTACAGGTTTGCTTCTCTCGCTGAAAGATACTTTTCAACGACTTTGACTGATGGGATAGATATCATAGGTAACCTCGACTTGAAAAGTGAATCGGGAATTAATTTAGAAGCGGGAATCAAAAAGAAGCTTCGTGTAGGTGGGAAAAACATCTATTTAGATGCAGCTGTGTTCATGCTCCAATATGAAGATATGATTGAGTATACTTTGCGGCCTCAGCTAACTCCGGAGGGTGGGATTATTATAGATGAGGAGGGTGTGTTGCAGTTTTATTTCCAGGCACTGAACATAGGCAAGAGCAGGATCTCAGGTTTCGAATTGTCAACGAATGGTGAGATTGATGTGGCGGGCATTCCTGTGAGAATTTTCGGTGGATATACGTATCAGTATGCAGGTGACCTTTCACGCGACACATCTCAAGTCAATATGGGGGCCTATTTAGAAAACTTCTTAGACAGTTTTGGAGAAACACGTGATTCATTAGTCACTGCTGGATCGCTACTAAAATATAGGAATAGTGGAACTTTTAAAGTTGATATTGAGGCGGATTTCGGTCCCTTAACAGTAGGTGCGTCAATCAACAAACAGGATTATATTGATGAAATTGATTGGTATTTTAACGAGTTGGTTTCGGGACTTGCAAATTTCAGAGAACAGTTTACGGACGGATTTTCATCCCTTGATTCACGGATTGTTTACAAGCCAAATGAAGATGCGAGTTTCTCTTTTATCGTGACAAACATGAGAAACGCAATCATTTCGAGTAGACCGGGTATTATAAGTGCACCTCGAAGTTTCGTGTTGAGGTTTGATTATAAGTTCTAGCGACATCCTCTAGAGGAAAAGAGGTGTTTATTCCTTCTTATCTAAAATCTCTCTTAGCCGATAACATTCCTTCTGGGTCCAATCTCGGACTTCTGTTAGTAGCTTTTCGGCGTCATCTCCTTTAAATGTTGGCCCAAAGCTCACGTGGGTTTCTATAATACGCGCTCCGAAATGTTTAAATGCATGTGGAATAAACCATTCCTTGTTGACCCACGCGATATCTGCATTTTTATATTCAATTGCTGCAGGAGCAATTTGAAACCCGTTATCTGCGCACGTATAAAAAACCCCTTTTTTATAAGGAAGCAGTTCGGGGCCTTTGCAAGTTGTGCCTTCGGGGAAGATCACAACACCGTATCCATTGTCAAATCTGTCTTTTACAGCGAGTCTTGTCGCTGTGCGGCTTTCTTTAATGTCACGTTTGACCCAAATCGTCCCTATCAATGATGCTCCCCAACCTATGAAGGGCCAGGATTTGGTCTCGTGTTTCGCCACAAATACAACAGGAAACGAGGTCGGTAAAACGACAGCGTCTAGGTATGATCGGTGATTCCCCATCACAATCGCAGGTTCAGAGGGAGGCGTGCCGTGCCAGTGTATTCTAACCCCAAGTATTTTGTGGGTGCCATTCAGAAATGAAATGAAAAAATTATGAATGTTTTTTTGTTTTGCCTCTTCTTTTCTTCTCGTTATAAATGCAAAGATTGAGAAGCATAAGATTCCAATTGAAACAATGCTGACCCAAATCAAGAACGCCACTAATCTTAAAAAAGCTCTGAGTATATGCAAATCTTATAAGTTTGTAATGTGGTTCGAAGTTAAGGCAAGCAGAGTTTATGGGCGATATGTTTAAATTTTCTTGGCAAATCGACCGCGATTTCAATGTTTTCTTCTGTCGTTGGATGCGTAAAAGAAAGTTTTGTACACGCTAAAAACAATCCTTGGCCTGTGTATTTCGTGTCACCACTGTACAATTGGTCTCCTAAGATAGGGTGTCCCATACAGGCGAGGTGCCTTCTTATTTGATGGGTTCTTCCTGTTTTGGGATACACTTTTACGAGCGTAGCGGACCCGAACACAGGCCATGATGTAGACCCAACAATTTTGATCTCTGAATGGGCCTCTTTGCCATTAATTTCTATACGAATGGTTGCGCTTTCCATGAATGGAGTCCCTTCAATTAGGGCCGTGTATTCCTTTGATATTTCTCGTTTTTCAAAGGCATTCCCAAAGCCTGAAGCGGCGCCCGTTGTCTTTGCAAAAAGCACTGGGCCATGCGTCGCTTTGTCTAGGCGATGAACGGCCAATGGTGCATGAAAAGAGTCGTCTAAAGTGCTCTTAGTTAAGTTGTTTGATACCAGTGATTCAAGTGTATGTTTGTGAGACCCCTTGGTGACAATTCCTGCATGTTTCAGGACACATGCACACCAATTGTCTTCATACAATATGTTTATTTTTTGTGTGTTTTCGGACTGTGTAGAAAATGAATTAGTCGTCATTTCTTTGACAGCTAAAACATCTCCAATCGACACCCAAGTTCCGGTTTCACCTTTTGCGCCATTTACAAAAACAAGACCGTTTTTTATGGCTTTTTTAACTGATTTTCGAGATGTCAAATTTGTAAATTGTCCGATTGCACCTTCTTGAAGTCGCTTCGATTTTGAATCTAATGGAAAGTGATTCCATTTGGATATGATGACCTCATTCATGTGCAAAATGTAAACCATGTTCCTTAAAATGTCGCAAATTGTTTCACATCATTTAACTTTGTCAACTTATAATTTTATTAAGTCTTTTTAAATTTTTACATGAAGCTCTTCGTTGCTAAACTCAATCGTGAGACCACAGAAGCAGAACTAACTGAAAACTTTACACAATTCGGTGGTGTGGTGTCTGTTAAAGTTGTGACCGATCGTGATACTGGTCAATCAAAATGTTTTGGTTTTATTGAAATGGCTTCTATGGAAGCTGGTGAAGCTGCCATAGCAGGTCAAAACGGTCAAGAATTTATGGGTTTCCGTATGGTCGTAAAGGAAGCGGAGGATAAACCACGTGCACCGAGACCTTCATTTGGTTCCAGTCCTGGCGGAAATTCTGGGGATGCTTCTTCAAGAGGTGGCTTTTCCAAAGATGGAAGTTCAGCGCCTGGAAGTTCCGACAACAAGGGCGATCAGAAAAAACCTGGGAATTTCTCTACAACCAATAACAAAAAGCGTACCCCTACAAAAAAGCCCAAAGGAGGGCCAGACAAGTATGCCGACGGCCCGAGAACGGTTGTTCATTCTAAAAGACCTAAATCAAATAGAAATCAATGGCTAGATGATTTAGATGATTTTTAGATGATCTAATTAAAACATCCTTGAAGGAGCTTTCAGAATAACGTCTGTTGGCTCTTTTTTTTGTCTTTTTTTTATTAACTCGCTCTGTTTTAAAGAGCTTACGTGACATATGTTGTTTGAAACTGTGATTCGACTGCAGATTTCTATCTGCCTGTTTCGTGTGAATACACTTCTAGTTTGGTCTTGGGTTGTACAAATTCAAATGCTTGTGACTTTGCTTCACGCTTCGGGTGGTGTATAAAGAATGAATCAGGACGTTCTACTTTGAGAAAGTTGGAAGTCAACTGATTACATAACATTTCTAAATAAAAGAGCTGACCTAACAAGGTCGGCCCTTTTTATTTTAATATTTTTTTTTAATAATAATGGGTTGAGTCAGAGGGTAACCATGGTTATTTTTGTGCAATTAATAAAAAACAACAACCCATGAATCGTATTTTTTCTTTTGCAATTGTAGCAATTGCTTCGTTAGGTTTTTCATTTGCAATAACAGCACAGGACGATTACGTAAATGCTGTGTGGGTATTGAATGAAGGGTTGCAGGATTGGACTACTGGGGAGATGGTGGAGTTGGCTTCTGTCGGAGTGTATGACCCGGTGTCGCAGATGTTGACAGAGGTGATGGGATTCGAAGGGTCGAGATTTACAACTGACATCATTGTTGCGGAGGGTTCGGCATTTATTGGCGCCGACAACAAAATCGTGAAGATGAACTTAAATACATTCGAAATTGAAGCTGAAGTGATGCTGCAAGGCGTGAGGCAGCTTGCATATTTTGATGGAATGATCTATGTGACGAGAGGTGATTATGATCCTGTGACATTTGGTTCAATCGCATTCGATTCGTATTTGGTGTGGTTCGATGCAGAGACTTTGGCATGGGCAGGTGAATTGCCTTACGAAATAGGAGTAGGGTATGCTTCAGAGGGGATTTCGATCAAAGAAGGTGTGGCGTATATCGCGATTAACAATGGATTTGAGTTTGGGCAAGAAGTCGGGGTTCTGGGTGTTTACGACCTCACAACGGGAGAGTATTCTGAGCATGATTTAGGCGAAGATGGAAAGAATCCATCGCACATTAAAGTCACCGATGAAGAGGTTCTGCTCGTCAACAACATGGATTTTTCGTCGACCAGCTTATCTCGCGTCGAGCTACCCTCACTCGGATCAGTATCGGCTTCAGTCAATACGGTTGTCGTAGGAGGTGTTTCTGCAGGATGTAATGCAGCGGCAGTTTTAGGCGAAGAGCTTGTATTCCAAATCACTTCTGAACTGGGCATGCGCAAGGCCTCTGTATCGACTTTAGCGCCTTCCACGGTGACGTGGGGTCCTGCTACGGATTCATACTACCGCATGGCTTTAAATCCAGTCAACGGTGATGTTTATGCTACGGTGACGAATTTCTTTGACGCTGCCGAAGTTCAAATCATCAGCGCCTCAGGTGAGTTTGTATCTTCCTTTGATGCGGGCACTGTCCCAGGCGGCATTGCCTTCGATGTGAGGAGTGTCAACGGATTTGAGTGTGACGAGCTTGTGAATCCAGGACATGTTTTAGGAGAATTCGATGTAAGAGGCCGGGTTTGGTCTACAGGGGAGAGGGGCCTGAAGCTTGAACAGTATTCCAATGGGAAAACAGTAAAAACAATCGTTCTCACTGATTAAGTCCTACGTCAAGCGTTCGTGGTTAACCCAACAACACCAACCACGCCAAACCTGCAGCAAGGAGAAGTTTCAGCCACGCAGAAAGTTGGGTGACTTTTTTCTTCCATGCCAAACGAAGGATGTTGAGGTATATCCCCAGGAAGATGCCTTGTAAGATTCCGAATCCGACTTCATATTGCATGTAGCCGACACATATCGTGAGCAGAATCAAAAGAGCATGGATGAGTCTCCAGCTTGTTTGAGGGCTATATGTGATGGGGAGCGTTGCATGTCCGGCTTTTCTGTCTCCGTCAAGATCCTCGATGTCCTTCACGAGTTCTCGTATGAAAACGATTAAAAAGATCACCCCCGTGAGACTCCCGAATTCCCAGAGGAAAAGGGTGAGGGCTTGAAATAGTGGGGGAGAGGTGTCAATAGAATCGGCATATGCAAATGGCACAACAGAAGCGATGGCGCATGCGACGATCACATTTCCGACAAGGACACTCCCCTTGAATTTCGTGGAATATAGAAAGAGCACAATGGCAATAATTAGGGCGATTACAAAGGGAATCGACGTGTGTATTTTCACAGAGAGAATCCCCGCAATGATCAGTCCCGCAGCACTCAGTCCCCAATGACTTACGAGCGCGATTCTTCGTTTTAAGACACGCCCTACAAGCGCGCGTTCCGGTTTGTTCACCCTGTCTTCTTTGATGTCGAAATAGTCATTGATGATATTCCCTCCGGCAGCCAAAAGCACAAGCGGTAGAATAAACAACATCTCTAAAAAGTATTCTCCGCTTTCGGGGATGTGATTTGAATCGCTCCACCTCAGAACTGCGATCGACGCCGCAATAATCATCAAATTACCTGGCCTTAAGACGCGTATCCAAGCCATGAACGGGGATGTTGTTACTGGGCCTTTAACCATTGCTCGCATTGATTAGCTCACTGGACTTTTCTGTCGTAAGCGCGTAATTAAACCCTCCGTGTATAGCGTGGGCTCCATGGTTTCCGTTTTTATCTAAGGCCAAATACCCCACTTGTAAGTCCGTCACGTCCATGCTGTCTATGATGCGTTTCACAGCTGTTTCACAAGCGTCTTGTGGACTAATGCCTCCCCTCATTAATTCCACCACCAGGAACGAGCCTACCGTTCTCATGACGGCTTCTCCAAGCCCAGTAGCGGTTGCTGCCCCCACATTTCCATCTACGAAAAGCCCGGCTCCGATGATCGGGCTGTCGCCTACGCGTCCGTGCATTTTAAACGATACGCCAGATGTCGTGCATCCGCCAGAGAGTCGCCCTTCGTGATCTAATGCGAGAATCCCTATCGTATCGTGATTTTCGATATTGATCACGGGCTTGTATTCGTTTTTCTCTTTCCATTTCTGCCAAGCTTCATACGCTTTCTCTGTGAGAAGGTTGACGCTCTCAAACCCTTGTTCGAGGGCGAACATCTTCGCGCCTTCTCCCACGAGCATGACGTGCGGCGTTTCTTCCATCACTTTGCGTGCGACTGAAAGCGGGTGCATGATGTCCTGAAGTGCCGCGACCGATCCCGCACGCCCCAAATGGTCCATGCAACACGCATCTAACGTTACGATGCCGTCTCGGTCGGGCAATCCTCCCAACCCTACGCTCAGGCCTTCTGCGTCTTCCTCTACAATCCGCGCTGCTGCTTCTATCATATCTAATGCTGAACCTCCTTTTGCGAGTGCTTCAAATCCGACTTTATTTGCGATTAATCCGTGATTCCAGGTGCTGACCATGGTTGCTTGGCCTTTTTCTGCCTCCAGTTCAAGCTTCTGGATGCCTTCAAATTCTGCAAGCTCACTCCCTAACATCCGGTTTATTGCAAACGGTGAAAGGCCTAAAACGCCTCCAATGGTTGCCAACCTTCCTATAAATTCTCTTCGGTTAGATTTATTCGTTTGTCCCATGCCTACAAGATACTATAAGAATTAAATAAGAATTGGTATATTTAGTTGACTTCGTTAAAATGTCAAATTCTACTGAATGAACATGCGCGGTATGATGCTTTGGTGGCGAATTTGTATGGCTGTCAAGCAAAAAAAAACCCCTCGTGAGAGGGGTCTTTTTTTTTGTAGTCAAGTCGAAGATGATTCTGGGAATCGAATTCGAAGTAGATCTCGGGTTTCGAGGAAATTACTTAGACTCTTCGTCAGTCACTTCTTCGAAATCGACGTCGGTCACTTCTTGCTCGCCTTCGCTAGAACCAGAAGCATCCGCACCTGGAGCTCCTGCATCAGCTCCCTCACCCTTGTCTGCATACATTTCTTCGCTTGCAGCTTGGAACGCAGTGTTGAGTTTCTCAATGCGCTCTTTGCAAGCATCGACATCGCCTAGCTCGTGGGCCGTTTTGAGTTCTGTGAGTGCTTCGTTGATCGGAGTGAGCTTTTCAGCAGGTATTTTGTCTCCGAACTCTTTGATTTGCTTCTCAGTTTGGAAGATAAGAGAGTCAGCCTGATTGATTGTCTCAACCTTGTCCTTTGTCTCTTTGTCAGCGTCAGCGTTCGCTTCTGCCTCAGCCTTCATGCGCTCAATGTCAGCTTCAGAAAGACCTGAAGAAGCTTCGATGCGCACTTTGTTCTCTTTGCCAGTGGCCTTATCCTTCGCGCTTACGTTGATGATTCCATTTGCGTCGATGTCGAAAGTGACCTCGATTTGTGGAACGCCACGTGGAGCAGGAGGGATGTCAGACAGTTGAAACTGACCGATGGGGTGGTTGTCCTTGGCCATTGCTCTTTCTCCCTGGAAAACATGGATGTCAACACTTGGCTGGTTGTCCGCTGCAGTAGAGAATGATTCAGACTTCTTTGTAGGAATCGTTGTGTTTGCTTCGATCAGCTTGGTGAAAACACCGCCCATTGTCTCGATGCCCAGAGAAAGAGGAGTGACGTCTAGAAGGAGAACGTCTGTCACGTCTCCTGATAAAACACCACCTTGAATAGCAGCTCCGATAGCGACCACTTCGTCAGGATTAACGCCCTTAGATGGCTCTTTTTCGAAGAATGCCTTTACAGCATCTTGAACAGCAGGGATACGTGTAGATCCTCCTACGAGAATCACTTCGTCGATATCTCCTTTGTTAAGTCCAGCAGCTTTAAGCGCTGATTTACATGGCTTGATAGAACGCTTGATTAACTCGTCACAAAGTTGTTCGAACTTCGCTCGGGTTAATGAACGCACAAGGTGCTTCGGAACGCCATCTACAGGCATGATGTACGGAAGGTTAATTTCTGTACTCGTCGTGCTAGAAAGTTCAATCTTCGCTTTCTCTGCAGCTTCTTTAAGACGTTGTAGAGACATCGGATCTTTACTGAGATCGATTCCTCCATTTTCTTCCTTGAATTCTGCAACGAGCCATTCGATTAAGGTTTGGTCAAAGTCATCTCCACCCAGGTGAGTGTCACCATCTGTAGAAAGTACTTCGAAAACACCATCACCGAGTTCGAGGATACTCACGTCGTGGGTACCACCACCGAGATCAAAGACAACGATCTTCTGATCGATCGATTTCTTATCGAGACCGTAAGCAAGTGCTGCAGCGGTAGGCTCGTTGATAATACGCTTCACTTCAAGTCCTGCAATCTCGCCAGCTTCTTTTGTCGCTTGACGTTGTGCATCGTTAAAGTAAGCAGGCACAGTAATCACGGCAGCCGTCACTTCTGTTCCCAAGTGGTCTTCAGCTGTGCGCTTCATTTTCTGAAGCACCATTGCTGAAATCTCTTGAGGCGTATAGGTGCGGTCGTCAATCTTTACTTTGGGAGTGTTGTTGTCGCCTTTGATGACTTCATACGGCATGCGCTTGATGTCTTCTGCTACATCTGTAAAAGAACAGCCCATAAAGCGTTTGATACTAGAGATAGTCTTGGTAGGGTTTGTAATTGCCTGACGCTTTGCGGGCTCACCTACTTTTCTTTCGCCGTCGGCGATGAATGCAACGATGGAAGGTGTCGTACGCTTTCCTTCGCTGTTGTTAATGACCACAGGTTCATTTCCCTCCATCACTGATACACAGCTGTTGGTCGTTCCGAGATCGATTCCAATGATTTTACTCATGTCTTTTGTTTTTTTTGTTTTTTTGTTTACATCTCCTCTTAGACAAATCCCTTGCCACTACAAAATTTAAGGGTGCAACGTGCATCTTGTCAGTTTTATATGTCATTTTCTCTTTAATGAGAGACAGAAACCTGACACCCTGTCCGATTCTCCCTCCACTCTTGTACATTTGCCCAAGTGAAAAATCCAGTTTCTTTTGCCGTTTTGGGCTATGGCCATATCGGAAAACGCCATGCCGCTACGATTCACGCACATCCCGGTGCTGAACTGAGATCTGTTGCAGATGTTGCGGACGTGTCGGCTTCTCTAGAAAGTGATTCGGAGGGTGAGCAGATCTCGGTCTATCCCTCCATCGATGCTTTGCTTGCCCAATCCCCCCTTCCAGAAGTAATCAGTGTATGTACTCCCAACGGACTCCATGCAGCGCACTGCATTCAGATTCTCGAGGCGGGATGTCATGTCGTTCTTGAAAAACCCATTGCGCTTTCTGTATTCGATGCGCGTCTTGTGGCTGAAGCGTCTGCATCGACAGGCAAGCATGTCTTTTGTGTCATGCAAAATCGTTTTGCACCTCCTTCTGTATGGCTGAAATCTCTTGTGGAGTCGGGTAAACTAGGTGAAATCCGCCAGGTCCACATTCAATGTTTCTGGAACAGGGACGATTCATATTATGCTTCCAGCCCTTGGCGTGGGACGATGGCGCTAGATGGTGGGCCGCTCTTCACACAGTTTTCACACTTTATAGATGTCATGTATTGGATTTTTGGCGGTATATCTTCTCCGAGTGCCATCTTTAAAAACCAATCTCACATACACAATACCGAGTTTGAAGATTCGGGATCCATTTCCTTCAACTTCCTACGCTCAGGATGGGGTTCCTTTACATTCTCGACCTCTTTGTTTAAATCAAATTTTGAAAGTTCACTCACCTTAATTGCTGAACATGGCACACTCCGGATTGGTGGTCAGTATATGGAAAAGGTGGTTCATTGTGACATTCTGGACTACGAGATGACGGACCTCCCCACTTCAGCTCCTCCAAACGATTACGGTGCTTACAAAGGGTCGGCCTCGAATCACCACCATGTCATCTCTAACGTTGTCGATGTCCTTCGAAATGGGGCCCAAATATCAACCCCTATTTCCGAAGGCATAGAAGTGGTGGAGATGATTGAATCAATGTACAATTCAGGATCTCGCCCTTAACCCAAATCCGGGCGTATAAATCTTAAAAATGGCCTTAGCCACCATGAAGCATAGATAAGCCGTGCCCGTGCCACTCTGGCCGCACCAAACTCCTTGTAAAAGCGATCTACTCCGGGATCGGCGCTTCCTCCGAAATCGAATGTCGTAACCCCATGAGATCGCGCCTCTTCCATCGCGAAGGAAAGCATGGCCACAGATGCGATTCCTGAAATTTTACTGCGAGATTGCCCACCAAATGAATACAGGCACGTGTCTTCATTCACAATAACGAACCCTCCAGCAGCAATACATTTTCCGTCCGCATCCACAGCTTCTACAGCAAAACTGGATTTCATCGTTGAAACAGAATTCAGCAGTGTGTTCAGTTGAAAGCTGTCTGAATGTATTTCTTTTCTTATTCGGCTTTCATGATGAAGTGAGAGAACATTCGACCAGTCTTTTGAGAGGTGGCATGTGATTCCTTCTCGTTCCGCCCTTTTGACTTGTTTTCTTCTGTTGTTGGGAAGTGGCGTGTCTAAAAGTATCTGTCGGGTATGTTTCCACTGAATTTTAAAAGACCTCGGTGTATTTACTTTGATACTGGCCTTTGTGAGGCTTGAATTCTCCGGCAAGGGAGGGAGGTCAATGATTTTTAAGGTCTCGGACCGAGCACTCCAATTTGAGGTTAGCGCGATGTATTCTTCGGTGGAAATCTGGCATGAAAGGCCACAATCTAAAGCCCAGGGGGGCGTTGCCAGGACATGGATCCCGCGCATGGAAAATCTAGAAAGGGCAGAAACACTTGTTCCGGTCTGGAAAATGGTATAGCTGGCGCCACAAAAATTTAACCATGAAGGGCTGAGAAATGGGTGCGGATATTCAGGAGTGGACTTGTCGTCTACTGCTTTGACTATCATCCTCCGATACTTCGCTTGACAGCTTCAAACTCTCGGTCTCCACTAAACAAATCGTCACCCAGTGCGAGCCATTCTAGCGCTGCCGCTCTGTCAGTTTTAGACAGCAATTCAGCATTGTAAATGATTGCTGAATGAAGAAGCTCTGTTTGGATTTCTCTTAAACCACGTCCACCGAAATCAAGCATGAGATTACGTGCTTTTTCATATGTTTCCTTGGCTTCTTTTTTGGAGTTGAGTTGCTGATATACTGCGGCGTACATTAACCAAGCTCCGGGGTCTTCAGGGTCGATGTCCGTTAAGTACTTGTAGTAAGATTTTGCTTTTGTGTATTTCTCGTTGTCCACTTCTGTTTCAGCGGCATTTTTTGTTTCGCCCCAAAGAATGTCATAGAATTCAATGAATTCGTGGTAAAACTCTTTTTCCTTGTCCTTTTTGACAAACTTAGAAGTGTATTTTAAGCTGTTCTTTAAGGCTTTGTTTTTGTCTGACTGATACTGCTCTCTAAGATCGGGATCATCCGTGAGGTGGACTCCCAGATAAGCTTGTCCCATGTATATGTAGGGCAGAGGTTCTTTCTTGGTTTTTTCGTCCTCTGTGTATCGAATGCATTTGTAAAGTACGTTTTCATACTTCTCGTCCACAATCCACATTAATAGTTTGTTGTATTCCTGCTCTGAGATGAGCGGTTTACGCAGTTTCCCTTCATCGTCTTGTTTGCCTCTTTGGGCACTTATGTTGTTAGAAAGAAAAAGAGAGGCAACGAACAGCAAGCTGAACAGCCAAGCATTATGGATTGTAATTGTCTTCATGTTAGTTTTCATTGCAGAATTCATGCCGAAAGATAATAGAAAAAAGATGATGACAATAGGTGTTATATTTGCGCGTCCATGCAAGAAACTAAAAACGGCCTGATTTACATAGCTACGCTTTGCGCTTTCCTTTTTTGTGCCCCCCTTTTTTCTCAGGGTACAGTCAAGGGATTTATTCAGTCTAAATCATCTGGAGAAGCGGTGATGTTTGCGAGTGTTTCCCTCGAAGGAACATCTTATGGTATCATTACTGACGTCTCAGGTTTCTACAGTTTAAGCAAAGTTCCCGAAGGAGAATATACATTGGTCGTATCTAGTATAGAATACGAAAATGTTAAAGAAACAATTTATATAAAGTCAGGTAAAGTACTTACAAAAAGCTACTTACTTAATGACGGCGTGATTCAGCTTGGTGGTGCAGAAGTGAATGCAGACAGGGAAGAACAGAGGAACAGTGTACGCATGTCGGTGGAAACCATAAGGCCTGCAGACCTCAAACATATCCCCAGCTTTGGAGGTACACCTGACCTGGTTCAAGTACTTCAAGTTCTGCCAGGATTTGTATCTACAGGTGACCAAGGAGGACAATTATACATTCGAGGAGGTTCCCCTATTCAAAATAAAGTATTGTTGGATGGAATGATTATTTACAATGCATTTCACAGCATTGGGTTGTTTAGTGTGTTTGATTCGGATGCACTTGCAAATGCCGATATTTATACAGGTGCTTTTTCCGCAAAATATGGGGGGCGTATTTCTTCTGTAATGGACATCAAGACACGTGACGGAAATATGCGTGAACAGAAAGTAATGTTAAGTGCAAGTCCTTTCGGCGCAAAAATCTTGTTAGAGGGACCCTTAAAGAAAATGAAGAACAGTTCAGGAGGGATTAGTTACTTGTTGTCTTTAAAACACAGCTATTTGGAGAAAACATCTGAATTTTTATATCCTTATATCGATGGGGGTCGATTGCCATTTGGATTTACAGATAGTTATGGAAAGATTACATTTGGAGGGGGTGGATCTAAGCTTAGTTTATTCGGATTCGGATTTTCTGACAATGCCAGTGTTTTAGATGATTCTACAGGATTGTCCTTTGCAGATTACGGTTGGAAAAACGTGGGAGGTGGTGGAACATTTACGATCGTTCCTCCAGGATCAGCTGTCCTCGTGAACGGACATTTTGCGCTGAGTAACTACAGCATAGATCTTGTAGAACAGAGCTTGCCCGACAGATACAGCAATGTCAATGGCTTTAATTTTGGTCTAGATTTCAAGTATATCCTCGGAGAAGATAACATAGAGTATGGACTCGAAGTGGTCGGCGTAGAGACGGATTACAAGACTTTTAATGCGTTAAGTGTAGTTGTAGAGCAAGTCGAGAACACGACTGAATTTGGGGGTTATGTTGATTACACAATGAACAGAGGGAAGCTTATCGTGCAGCCTAGTTTGCGCCTGCAATACTACAGTTCATTGTCTAAGTTTCGTCCAGAACCTAGAATAGGTGTGAAATATAAGTACAACGAGAGGCTTCGTCTTAAGTTCGCTGCAGGGATGTATTCACAAAACATTATCTCAGCAAACTCTGACAGGGATGTGGTGAATTTGTTTTATGGGTTCCTTTCTGGCCCGGACAACCTGCAAGATGAGTTTACGACCCCATCAAATACTGTGAGAGATGTGGCTCATTCACTACAAACCGCAAATCACGTCGTTGCCGGGTTTGAGTATGACCTTACAGAATTCCTCAACCTCAATGTTGAAGGTTACTTCAAACATTTCACACAACTCACGAACACAAATCGCCAAAAACTATTTCCTGACGATGCGGCTCACAGTGATGTGCCAGAAGTTCTTCGTCTTGATTACATTGTAGAAAGTGGGTTTGCAAATGGGGTGGATATGGTTCTCAAATACGAAAAACGCAACTCTTATCTCTGGCTCGTTTACGGACTAGGAAATGTTGACAGGTGGAATGGTGAACGCTGGTATGATCCCGTATTTGACAGGCGTCACAATTTAAATTTGGTTGCTTCTCAAGATTTTGGGGCGAACAAGGAGTGGCAGATTAGTGCGAGATGGGCTTTGGGTTCAGGTTTGCCATTTACGCAAAGCCAGGGTTATTACCAATCTCCAAATGTCAACGATGGCATATATTCAGATTACATGACCCAAAATGCGGGACAGGTCTCCATTTATTATGCGGATTTAAACGAGGGGCGACTTCCTTCATACCACAGGCTTGACATGAGTGTTAAAAGAACATTTGAAGATGTGATGGGAGGTGATTTGGATTTCACCGCTGGAGTCACAAATGTGTACAGTCGTGAGAATGTATTTTACATCAATCGTCTTACAGGCCAAAGGAAAAATCAACTTCCTTTCCTTCCCTCCATTTCTTTGGACTGGAAATTCTAAGCTATTCTTCGTTCGAAAGAAGAACTTTGGCTGCTGCTCGTGCTTCTTGACTCACTTGGCTTCCGCTTAGCATCGTTGCTATAGATTCATTGCGTTCTTTCGACGCGAGATATACAGCTTCCGTAATTGCTTCACTGTTATTCGTCTTTTTACTCACTTCAAGGTGATGGTTTCCGGATGCAGCAACTTGTGCGAGATGCGTCACTGAAAATACTTGCTGACCTGCTGACATCTCGCGCATGGTGGATGCCATGCGTGTTGCAACATCGCCAGACACACCTGTGTCTATTTCGTCTAACACGATGGTAGGAACAGTGGTGCGTTTGGCCAAAGCCGCTTTAAATGCGAGCATCACCCGACTCCGTTCTCCTCCAGAGGCAATTTGCGATATGGGTTGAGTCGGAGATCCGGGGTTCGCGCTAAACAACAGCTCCACATCTTCTATTCCTACAAGGTCTGGTGTGTTCAATTCGGAAAAAACCCAAGACATTTCTACATGTGGGAGCTTGAGCGGAGCCAATTGATGGTGGACCAGATCCATCAGTTCTTGTCCGGATTTCTCTCGTGCCTTCATCAAGGCTTTTCCCGCTTTCTCCAATGCCTCTATTTTCACTCTGACATCTGCACGCGCAGTGATGATTGCTTCTTCTATTCCGTCACACTTCTCTATCCGTCTATTTAATTCTTGTTCCACGAGAGACAGGGCTCCGGCATTTGGAACATTGTGCTTGTGAAGTGCACTCGAGAGCGCTTCCATTTTTGCGTTTATGAGATCTAATCTTGCGGGGTCGTGCTGAATGCTTTCGGATAAATGACTTGATTCAAGTGCGATATCCCGCATTTCAATATGTACGCTTTTAAGCCTTTCTAATAAGTCGAATGCATCTTTGCTGTACATTTCAATGGCCTCCATTTCTTTTATTGCGTGTTCGACGGCAGAAATGGCATCCCTGCCTTCGGGGTGGCTGTCTAAATGTTCAAACGAAGAATGGAGTCCCGCAGCAAGTTCTGTGGCGTGTTTAAGCCGATTGTGTTCCTCCTCCAATTCCTCCTGATTCAAGGAATGTAGGCCCAATTCGGACAGCTCTTCAAGTTGAAATTTCAGATAATCTCTGTCAGATTGAGGTTGATTTGCTTCAGCTTCTAATTCATTGAGTGTGTCTACTGCCGAACGCCATGCTGAGAATGTCGCTCGGTAAGAGTCTCGTACGTTCACATGTCCTCCGAAATCATCCAGAAGATCTAACCTTGTGACTCTGTCCATTAATGCCCGTGTTTCATCTTGACCATGAAGGTCTACGAGTTTGTTGCCCACTTCTCGGAGTATGCCTGCACTTACAAGTGAATCATTAATAAAGGATCGAGATTTGCCTGTCGACCTCACTTCTCTTCGAATAAGAATGCGTTCTTTGTCTGTGCCAAATTCAAGATTAAAATCAACGAGAATTTTTTTTGCAATGGGAGAGAGGAAGGTGGCTTCAACGATGCATAGGTCAGTGCCATGTCTTACATTTAAGCTGTTGCTCCGTGCTCCGATAGCCAAACCCAGTGCGCCCAATAAGATCGATTTTCCCGATCCGGTTTCTCCGGTTACAACAGTGAGCCCATCTTTAAAATCTAAAGTGAGTTCGCTTATCAATGCGAAGTTTTTTATATGTAGTCGAGTTAACAAGGGGGACTACATCAATGCATCGTCATACTTGGAAATGTTTCCCGGATCCATTTGTTTTAGGACGGGGAGGAGTCTTACTCTTTCTGCTTCTGATGCTGGAGCAAAAAGTTTAATAATCTCATCATTTTTTGCGAGAAAAAACACTTGTAAATTATATGAGCCTGGACGAATTCTATTCGTAGATCTCATCTCTATAAGTGCGTCCGCGATATTTAACCTGGCGGTCTCGATGTCATCGTGTAACAAATCAAAGCCCTTTCGGTGGTAATTGTACATGCATAAACGAAGCGGTCTGAACGTTTGGCTTAAGTAATTCTCAACGAGCCAATATCTGTTTTGCTTGCTTTGGCTCGCCTTCCATCCACTTCCGCCAGCATTCTGAGCGTTTGCGACGATGGTTTGGGCCTTTAGGAGATATTCGGAACCACTCTCCAGTCCGAAGCTGTCGTAATCCATGCCGATTATCATGTATGAATAATAAGCAAGAATGGAACTTAGATTGTCTCTGTGCTGACCGGGGTTGAAAAGAATTGAAGTGCCGTCCACCCATTCAAATTCAACGTCCCCATCCAACACAAACAATACAGGTGTGTTGTAGTCTGAATTGTAAACTGGACGGTTGCTCTGTATCTGGATAGAGCCACTAAATCGTGTGTTTCCGATGGCTTCACTGATCGTGATTTGCATTGTACATTCGATCAGTTCATCGAAAGAGAAATTGTCGTTTGTCCACCGACGTCCATTCATGAATTCACGAATCCCGTCTTCCAGACTCTCAAAAACACTTGGTTCAACATTGGCGATTTGGGGCGCAATGACTTGAACCGAACAGTTTAATTCTTGTGCTTCGACTTTCAAGGGATTCGCAAGAACAATTGCCCCAAAAAGCACACAAGCTTTAAATAAATTGGAGGGATATATTGAAGGGAAATCTAACGTCATTTTTTTAAATCAGAAGGGTTGAAAGAAGCTCAACAAGATCAAAAGCTACTTCTCGTTTTGTCTTTAACTCAAAAATACGCTTTTCAGTATGCGCTCCGACACTTTGAAGTACAGTTACTTTATTTGTGTCGTGGTTGAATCCTGCACCTTTGTCAGCCAGCGTGTTCATGACCACAAAGTCCAGTTTCTTTCTTGTGAGCTTAGATTCAGCACTTTTCAAACTTTCTTCTACAGAATCTGTTTCTAACGCGAATCCCATTAATACTTGTCTAGAAGACTTTGTGCGTCCCATTTCAAGCAATGTGTCGGGTGTATTCTCTAGTGAAATGGAATCTGGCAAATCCCCTCGGTGAAGTTTCTTGTTTGCGGGATTCACAGGTCTCATGTCTGCGACAGCGGCACATGCTATTCCGGCGTCCATGGACGGCCAGACGCTCGTGGTTGCATCATACATTTCCTGAGCAGTACACACATCTATTCTCTCAGCGACCCTGTGAGGGGTCTTTATATTCACAGGACCTGAGATCAGCGTGACGCGTGCTCCGAGATCGGCCAAACGGCTTGCCAAAGCAAATCCCATTTTCCCTGTACTTCTGTTCCCCAAATATCTTACTGAATCAATGGGCTCTTCCGTAGGTCCAGCAGTCACAACCACTTTCTTGCCTGACAAAGGCATGTTGCTTAAAAAGAATTCCTCGACAAAGTCAGCGATCACTTCTGGTTCTTCCATACGCCCTTTGCCATCTAAGCCACTTGCCAGTGCACCGGAAGTAGGTTCTATGATTTTTATTCCTCTTTCGGAAAGCGTTTTTAAGTTTTCTTGCGTTGCGGCATTTGTAAACATATCTAGGTCCATCGCTGGAGCAACAGCTACAGGGCATCTGGAACTCAGGAAAACAGCTTGAAGTAAATTGGTGCAAGCCCCTTGCGCAAAAAAGGACAATGTTTGTGCGGTACATGGAGCCACAAGAAAAAGATCGCCCCACAGTCCCAATTCAACATGGTTTGTCCACGCTCCAGACTCAATGCTTTCAGTAAAATCTGAGTGAACAGGGTTTCCCACCAAAGTTGCAAGGGTGAGTGGCGTAATAAATCCTATAGCGCTGGGCGTCATAACGACCCTCACCTCAGCGCCTCTTTTCACCAATTCTCTTGCGAGAAATGCCGATTTGTAAGCTGCGATACTTCCTGTAATGCCTAATAAAACACGACGACCCAGCAAAGTGAGCTGAACGTCTTGGGGGTCCGGAGATCCGGTCATGTCAAGCGTTTATGAGGCTTTGTCCTCAGACTTCTTCTCCGCTGCCTTTTCGTCTGCCTTTTCGTCTGCCTTGTTGTCAGATTTGTCGTCAGTTGCTTTTGCCTCGATGACTAAATCAAGTTCTTCAACTTTTTCATCATGACGAAAATAAATCTGGTCGTCTTCAAGCTCCTTGATCGCAATGCTGTGAGGTTTTGCGAGTCTTTCGTAAAACTTAGAAATTTCAATCTGCTCACGGTTCTCGAAGACCTCTTCAAGTGTGTCATTTGGAATCACAAACTCTTCCATCTTTTCGGCCAATTCTTTCTTTAAATCTTGGGAAAGCTGGTTGCTTCTTTTAGAAAGCACAACAATTGTTTCGAAAAGATTTCCTGTACCGAGTGATTCGATCTTATGAGTATTACGGGTTTCCGTAGTTCTTTCAGCCTTTACGTTCTTAAAGTTCATTCTGCTAGTTTTCTTCAGATTGTAGTGTTTCCACGCCTTTCACGCAGTTTTTATAGATACGTTGAGCATCAGGGATATAAGAACTGTCTGGAAATCGGGACGCAAAGGTATGAAAAGCGAGCGTAGCATCGTTAAAACGTGCAAGTTTCCTTCTATTTGTACTCTGAATCGCATATTGGTAGTAGCTGTCGAGGATTAAAAACTGTAGTTCTTCGCGGTATTGAGAGTCTGGAAAGTCCTTTAGCGCATTCTTCATCGCAATTGTGGCGCTTTTATACTGTCCTATTTTATGATAGATGGCCGCAGATTCAAATGACTTCTTTTCGAGCTTGGCGCGAAGTTGGTCGATCATCGTTTGGCTGCTGTCACGGTGAGCTGAAGCAGGATACCTGTCCATAAATACTTGCAATTCTTGCACGGCCAAAATCGTTTCTGTTTGGTCCAATGACCAGTTAGGTGATAAGTTATAGCTGCAAATCGCGGCTTCAAACGAGACATTCTCCACCAAATCACTGTTGGGGAAGGTTTTTGCAAAGGTGTGCAAATAATACCTGGCCAAATAAAAATCATTCACACAATAATGTGCTTGGGCATAGTTGTATTGAACCTTCTGAGCTCTCTGTGTACCTCTTGTGAGTCCGACCAATTCTTCTAACAACGGCAAGGCTTTGAAGCACTTTCCAGAATCCAGTGCTGCCTGGGCGTATTCCCACTTTAGTTCTGCGTCCGTACTCTTCAGTACTTTGCTGTATTCGGAACATCCCGTTGTAAAAAGGAATAAAACCGCCAAAGAAAAGAAAATAAATGAAGTTTTGAACATGTTGAAGCGAATCAGGTGCGAAGTTAGTAAGACCTTATTGTAAACTTTAGTTTGGATGCAGTAATTTTGCGACTTCATCTAAAAATAAATTCGCTTGGATATATTTGATCGCATTCGCAATGACCGAGGACCTCTCGGTCAGCACGCAAAAGAAACACATGGTTACTTTACCTTTCCTAAATTAGAAGGTGAGATTTCAAATCACATGACCTTTAGAGGCAAAGAAGTGTTGGTTTGGTCTGTAAACAATTATTTGGGACTTGCCAATCACCCTGAAGTACGCAAGGTTGATGCTGAAGCTTCTGCGAAATGGGGAATGGGTTATCCCATGGGGGCCCGGATGATGTCAGGCCAAACTTCAGAACATGAAGCGCTTGAAAATGAACTCTCTGAGTTTATGCAGAAAGAGGACTCCTTCCTTTTAAACTTTGGTTACCAAGGCTGCCAGTCTGCCATCGAGGCGCTTGTAAGTCGCCATGACGTTATTGTATATGACAGTGAGTCTCATGCGTGTATGGTTGATGGAGTCCGTCTTCATCAGGGAAAAAGATTCGTTTTCACGCACAACGACATGGAGAGTTTTGCGAAACAGCTCGAACGCGCAAGAAAAATCACAGATGTTTCTGGAGGTGGCATCTTGGTTGTGACGGAAGGGGTCTTCGGGATGGCTGGAGATCAAGGGAAGCTCGCTGAGATATGCACATTCAAAGAAGAATTTGGTTTTCGTCTTTTTGTGGATGATGCGCATGGATTTGGCACAGTAGGTGAACAAGGACGAGGCGCGGGAGACCATCAGGGATGCCACGACCAAATCGATGTGTACTTCGGTACTTTCGCAAAGGCGATGGCTACGATTGGCGCTTTCGTGTCGGGAGATGAAGATGTGATTGATTTCCTTCGTTACAATATGCGCTCTCAGACTTTTGCAAAATCGCTTCCTATGCCGATTGTAGTTGGAGCCCGTAAGCGTCTTCAAATGCTTCGCGATTCTTCTGAGCATAAGGACAACTTATGGAAGATTGCGACTTCTCTTCAGTCTGGCCTTAAATCGTCTGGATTCAATATTGGCAAAACCAATTCGTGTGTGACGCCAGTTTTCCTGCAAGGCGGGCTCGGAGAGGCAACGAACCTGACGGTAGATCTGCGTGAAAATCACGGTATATTTTGTTCAATCGTCGTTTACCCTGTTGTTCCTAAGGACACGATTATGCTTCGGTTAATCCCTACGGCGATTCACACTCAAGCAGATGTGGACTACACCATCAAGATCTTTTCGAACATCAAGGCCAAACTCGAAGCGGGGGAATATAAGAGCGAAAAAATCGCTTCCTGGTCATAAGTCCATTGATGTGAGGGTCTTTATTGAGCTTGCCTACGACGGCACAAAATATCACGGTTGGCAGCGTCAGCCTGTGTCGAGATCTGTTCAGCAAGTGATTGAGGAGGCCCTAGAACGTCTTTGTGGGTGTCCTACTGCGATCCTCGGTTGTGGAAGGACTGATGCGGAGGTTCACGCTTCATACTATGTCGCACATTGCGATATCCCCACGCTTCCTGCTTCTCGATTTGACTCCCTTTCGCAGTTGGCCTTCAAACTGAATGGGATGCTTGATACTGATGTGGCGATTCTGTCTGTCTCTGAAGTCTTGCCGAAGTCCCACGCTCGATTTGATGCCTCTGACAGATCGTACACCTATCAACTTCACACAGAAAAGGACCCCTTTCTTTCCGGTCGTTCTGCCAGAATTTTCGGGTCTCTCGATATTGCTGCAATGCGTTCTGCTGCAAGTCATCTTGTTTTCCAAGGTGACTTTGCGGCGTTTTGCAAAACTGGAAGCGATGTGAAAACGACAATATGTGATGTTCGGAAATTAGAAATCATTTCTTTTGATTCTTACCGTGTCCGCATCGAAATTTCCGCAGACAGATATTTGCGCAACATGGTTCGAGCAATCGTGGGAACGCTCTTAGATGTGGGGAGAGGGAAGATGACTGAGGATGATTTTAAAGATGTGATTGCCTCATGTGACCGTAAACGTGCAGGCAAGTCAGCCCCTGGCTGCGGTCTTTATCTCTCCAGAGTCATGTATCCTAAAGAAGTCTTTGTCACAAAGATTCACGATTAGAATCTAAGCGCTCTAATTCTATCCTGCCTTGGCAATACTAACTGACAATACACGCTACCTTCGCGTTCGGAATGTTTAAAAATAAAAACAAGACTTTAGGGACGATTTTATCCCAAGTCAAGCCCTACAAAAAGAGGTTTGTCTTTACGGGGATATTGATTGTTGTTCTCTCTTCAATCGTTTGGGTCAGACCTGCGTTAATTAAACACGCAATAGATGTTGAGATTGCGAATGGTGACTATGAAGGGATGCTCAAGATCTTTGCCGCAATCATTGGCGTGCTTTTGTTTGAGGCTTATTTAAAGTACCATGTGACTTACTTGGCGAATTGGGTGGCCCAAAGTGTTTCTCTGGATTTGCGTTCGAAGCTGTTTAAGCACATCGTTTCTTTTCGCTTAAAATTCTTTGACAGAACGCCTGTGGGTAAGCTAGTGACCAGGCTTGTCAGTGACATAGATGGGATTGCAAATGTGTTTTCAAATGGTTTGCTGAATGCGATCGGGGATTTGCTGACTTTGGTGGTTGTGCTTACAGCGATGTTAATCATTGACCCGAAGCTCACGCTGATCATTATACTGCCCATCCCGGTCTTGCTTCTTGCCACAAGGATTTTTCAAAAGCACATTAAGAAATCCTTTTCCGATGTCAGAAATCAAGTGTCCAAGATGAACGAATTTGTGCAGGAGCATGTTACGGGAATGCATATTGTTCAAGCGTTCAGTAGAGAAGAAGTGGAAGCAGATAAATTTGAAAAACTGAATACTTCTCATCAAGATGCGAATGTGAGTTCCATCAAGGCGTTTAGTATTTTCTTTCCAGTTGTAGAGATGTTAAGTGCAACGAGTGTTGCCTTGCTGCTTTGGTTAGGTGTAGGAGGAGTGGTACGGGGGGAGGTGACTCTGGGAATGTTGCTTCAGTTTATCCTCTATGTCTTTATGCTGTACCGTCCCATACGTCAGCTGGCGGATCGTTTTAATGTTCTGCAGATGGGTGTTGTCAATGCCGATAGAGTGTTTAAACTTTTTGACATCGACGAACGCATTTCAGATGACGGAACGAGAGATGATTTGGTCTTTGATGGGAAAATAGAGTTTAAGAAAGTGTGGTTTGCCTATAGTGAGGAGAATTGGGTTCTGAAAGATGTGTCTTTCACAATAGAGCCGGGTGAAACAGTGGCTTTTGTCGGTGCGACTGGCGCAGGCAAGAGCTCAGTGATCAACTTGTTGTCGAGGTTCTATGACTACCAAAAAGGTCAAATTCTGATCGACGGTGTGGACATACGAGACATTTCGCTTTCACATTTGAGGGAGAATGTCGGGGTTGTACAGCAGGAAGTTTTTCTCATGTCGGACACACTGAGAGCAAATGTGACCCTTCACGATGATGACGTTACAGACAAAATGATTTGGGAAGCTTCAGAGAAAGTAGGGGCGGATACGTTTATCAAGAAATATGACGACGGGCTAGATCTTCATGTTCGAGAGCGGGGAGCGATGTTGTCTGTGGGTCAACGTCAATTAATCGCATTCATGAGAGCGTATGTCGCTTCACCCAGCATCCTCATTTTAGATGAGGCAACATCCTCCATCGATTCTGAATCGGAACAGTTGATTCAGCGTGCAACAACCTCAATTACACAAGATCGTACATCTTTAATTGTAGCGCACAGATTGAGTACAATCCGGGATGCGGATCGGATTTTTGTGATCGATGCAGGGTCATTAATTGAATCGGGCACACATGAAGAGTTGCTTGCGCTCAAGGGTGCTTACCACTCTTCTTTCTTCCTGTAGCCAGTCGCGCGAACATCTGCGACACAAACTCCGTCTTGGTTTGTTATTGTGGCATCGACATTCACAATTCTGTGCGTTAAATTCGTTACGGTGGCTTCAGCAGTGATTAGATCGCCAGGGTCCACAGCTGCCAAATGGCGAATCGTCGTCGTTAAGCTGACCGCATGTCGGCCATGGGCATTTGCGGCAAAGGCAATCGCGCTGTCGGCCAGTGCAAATGTGATTGATCCATGGATAATCCCAAACCCATTTGCCATTTCTTCTCTCGCAATCATAGACAAACGACAGAACCCAGGTCGGCTTTCAAGAACGTCAGCCTTGAGCCAGTCAGTCATTCTGTCTCCGAGTAACATTTTTGTTACCACAGGGTGGGTGTCGCTTTCGGAGTGACTCATGTTAAAAGCATTTAAAATGTTCAAAGGGTTCGAGACATGCGTTGCAAGTGAATGATGCTTTGCATGGTGTAGACCCGAATGGTGAGATGAGTTTCGTTTCTTTGCTCTTGCAAAGAGGGCAGGGTATGATGTGTCCATCTCCTGTCAGGAATGCCTTGTCGTAGCTAGATCCTTCAGGTGGAGCAATCCCATTTGCAGTCATTTTCTCTCGCGCTTCAAGAGAGATCCAGTCTGTCGTCCAAGCGGGGGACAAGACCACTTCAACTTCGGCCTCAGGGTCAATTTCTCTGGCCGCTTGAAGGACATCTTCGGAAATCACTTCTGTGGCCGGGCATCCTGAGTAGGTGGGTGTAATTACGCAAACAATGTGGCCATTTTCGAATTTCACGTCTCGCAGAATCCCCATATCGACAACACTCAGGAACGTCAGTTCAGGGTCCATTACGTCTTGTAATTGACGGCTTACCGCTTGAACAAGTGAGGAAGGAGATCGGTCAATCATTTTCGAGAAAGTACCTGAGTTACCAGCTTGCGCCAGGGTGTGTGCGTGGTAGGATTTGCATCTCTGCGAGCATTGTTTCGAGTTCTTCAGTATGTACGCCAGTCCTGCCACCGGTTTTCATTTCTCCGTCTTCTGGTCGCAAAAGTGTTGCTTCCACGAGAACTTTGTCGATCTCTTCATCCCATTGCGTTTTCAAGGCGGTGAGGTCGGGCAGGAGTCCCGCGATGGATCCCGCGATGTCCACTTCGTCTGCGGCAAACATCTCACCCGTAAATTTCCACAAATCGTCGATGGATTTCTGAATGCGTGAGTGACTTTCTGAGGTGCCATCTCCAAGTCGAATGATCCATTTACTGCTGTGGTCAGCATGATATCGAATTTCTTTCACGGCTTTTGCCGCAATGGCAGCGGCATCCATATCGAATGTTTGCTGTGCGACATGTTCAGCACGCAACAGCGCATACTTGTCGAACAGAAATTGTCGTGCGATTGTGTCCCCGAAATGTCCATTTGATTGCTCTACAAGAAGTAAGTTCTTGAATTCGCGGTCAGAACGTAGAAAAGCGAGTTCGTCATCTGTTTTGGGAGCGTCCGGGTCGAGCGTTCCAGCCAGGGAGAGATAGGATTGGGTTTGGCCTATCAGATCCAGCGCAATGTTCGTGAGGGCGATATCTTCCTCCAGGGCGGGCGCATGGCCGCACCATTCACCCAGACGTTGGGCAAGGACAAGGGCGTCGTCTCCCAAACGTAACAGCGCATCCATATGTTGATTTTGATTCACTGTAGGTTACATGTGGTTTACCTCGTCTGGAAGGACGAAGAATGTAGGGTGACGGTAGACCTTGTCGTTCGCAGGGTCAAATAATGCTTCAGAATCCGAAGGAGAACTCGCCGCAATGGACTCAGCTGGGACAACCCAAATACTTACACCTTCTTGTCTTCGGGTGTAAACATCACGTGCGTTACCAATCGCCATCTCCGCATCAGAGGCGTGAAGACTCCCCACGTGTTTGTGTCCAAGGCCTTGACGACTTCTCACAAAAACTTCCCAAAGGGGCCAGTTGCTTTTATTCTCACTCATCGTTGTTTATTTGCGTTTCTTTTTTCGGAATAGGCAACCGCGGCATCTCTCACCCATGCACCATCGTCGTGTGCTTTGTTGCGGTCTTCCAAACGTTCTTTGTTGCAGATGCCGTTTCCAGCGATGACATCATAGAACTCTGTCCAATCTATTTCGCCGAAATCGTGGCCTCCTTTTTCGTCATTCCATTTTAGATCTGGATCGGGCATCTTCAACCCGATACATTCTGCTTGCGGAACAGTCATGTCTACCATTCGTTGTCTAAGCTCGTCATTGGAGAAGCGTTTGATGTTCCACTTCATGTTCTGTGAGCTGTGCGTGCTCTCACCGTCACTTGGGCCAAACATCATGAGTGAGGGCCACCACCATCTATTCAGCGCATCTTGTGCCATTTCTTTCTGCGCATCGGTGCCTTTCATCAGTTGCATCATGATTGAATATCCTTGACGTTGATGAAAGCTTTCTTCCTTGCAAACGCGCGTCATTGCTCTGGCATAAGGCCCGTAACTGCATCTGCAAAGAGGGACTTGATTCATGATCGCGGCACCATCTACGAGCCAACCTATCGCACCGATATCGGCCCATGTGAGCGAGGGGTAATTAAAAATGCTGCTGTATTTCGCTTTGCCTGAAAGCAAATCATCCACCAAGTCGGCCCTTTCTACGCCCAACGTTTCTGCAGCAGAATATAAATACAATCCGTGTCCTGCTTCATCCTGAACTTTTGCGAGTAAAATCGCCTTACGTTGGAGGCTTGGTGCACGCGTAATCCACTTGCCCTCGGGGAGCATACCTACAATTTCAGAGTGCGCATGTTGCGAGATTTGGCGGATCAAAGTCTTGCGGTACGCATCAGGCATCCAGTCCTTCGGCTCAATCTTCTTATCCGCAGCAACATAGGCGTCAAACTCTTCTCTTAAATGCTCTTGAGTTACAATCATCTTCCAAAGATACTCGCATAAGGTTTTTTTTAGATATGATTTAGATCAAATCATTCAAAATTAGTTTTCCCGAATTACCTTCGCGCCATGTCTAAATTCCATACTCTCAGGGTCGTTGAAATAAGAAGAGAAACTGTTGATTCAGTTTCCTTGCTTCTCGAGTCCGTTTCCGGCGAAACTTTTCATTACAAAGCAGGACAATATCTCACGCTACGCACCATCATTGATGGTGAAGATGTACGTAGAAGTTATTCTCTTTGTTCTGCTCCTTACGAAGGCATTTTGCGTGTTGCAGTCAAGGAAGTGCCTGGCGGAAAATTCAGTGCCTATGCGAATCGTGTGCTTGCAGTAGGAGATGTTTTGGAATCGATGCTCCCTGACGGTAGATTTACGGCAGACACAGGTTCGAATGAGAACAATCATTTGGGATTTGCTGCTGGTTCAGGGATTACGCCCATCATGAGTATCATTAAAGAAACGCTTCATGCCTCTGGAGACGCTAAATTTGCCCTTTTCTATGTAAATAAGGAGACAGCAAGCATCATCTTTAAAGAAGAACTCGCCGACCTCAAAGATGTCTACCTTGAAAGACTTCAGATTTTTAATCTGCTCACCAGAGAGCCAGTAGAAATTGAGATGTTCGGAGGACGACTCGATCGCGCGCGTTTCGATAGAATTTTCAAGGAAGTCATTTCCCCCTCATCTTATGATGTTTCCTATCTATGCGGTCCCGAAGAAATGATATTGGCTGGAAAGGACGCGCTCCTAAATGCAGGTATGGACGAATCGAAGATAAAATTTGAGCTCTTTACAACTTCGTCTCCTGCAAAAAAAGAGAAAGTCCAAGCGCCTGAAACTTCGTCTTCCAGCGATCACGTTGATGTCGCTGTCGTTCTAGACGGCGTGACAACAACTATAAGCGTAAAGCGTACAGGGAAGTCTATTCTCGATGTTGCACTTGATGCTGGTCTCGATGCGCCATTTTCTTGTCAAGGTGGCGTTTGTTGCTCCTGCCGATGTAAAATGACTTCTGGCAGTGTTGAGATGGATGTCAACTATGCGCTTGAGCCCGATGAGGTAGAGAATGGGTATGTTTTGTCTTGTCAGAGTCACCCAGTCGGGGACGGACCATTTGTCATGGACTTCGATCAGCCATAACCCAAAAGGTTCAGGCTCTTTCAGAGAGTTCCAGCCAGCGCATCTCAGAAGCGTCTAGTTCTTCTGTGATTTCACCTAGTTTTTCGCCCAAACGTATCAGGTCTTCGTGCGAGTTGCAAGATTCAAGCTCCGTCGCCAATAAATCACGGTGGGTTTCAAGCTCAGTAATTTTAGGCCCCAGGGTCTCATATTCAAATTTTTCTTTGTAGGAAAGCTTTTCAGTGTAATTTCCTTTTACCTCTGATGAATTTTCTTTTGCTTTTTTTGACGCTGCGGATGCTGCGGCTTGAGCCAACGCAATTTGTTCTTTTCTCGCGAGTCGATACTGGGTGTAGTTTCCAGGATAGTCTCGTACGGTTGTCGCTCCCCCTTCGCCTATTGCCCAAACATGTTCTACAATCTTGTCCATGAAATATCGATCGTGAGACACCACCAACAGGCAGCCCGTAAAATCAAGGAGGAACTCTTCGAGCACGGCGAGTGTGAAGATATCTAGATCGTTTGTGGGCTCGTCGAGTATGAGGAAATTTGGGTTTTTCATTAAAACGCGAAGCAGATGAAGTCGTTTCTTCTCACCTCCGCTCAGCACCTTGATGTATTGGTAATGCATGTGCTTCGGGAAGAGGAAGCGCTCAAGGAGTTGTGCTGCGGTGAGTTTGCCTCCTCCTTTTAAGGGGATGTAATCAGCAATTTCTTTCACAGCATCAATGACTTTCCAGTCTACGCTAAAGTTTCCTCCGAGTTGATGGTAGTGTCCGAATACAACGGTTTCGCCTACAGAGACCTTTCCCGCATCAGGCGGTTGTAATCCGAGGATCATATTTAACAGTGTCGTTTTTCCCGATCCATTTGCGCCTACAATTCCGATTCGCTCTCCTCTTTTGAAATGATGTGTTAATCCCTCGAATAGCGTGCGCTCTCCAAATGCGCAAGAGATTTTGTGTAACTCTACAACTTTTCCTCCGAGACGTTCGGGGATGACAGAGATGTGCATGGGGTCTTCTTTCAAGCGGACAGCAGCTTCTTTCTTGATTTCGTAAAAACGATCAATTCTGCTTTTGCTCTTTCCCGTTCTGGCAGAAGGAGTGGAACGCATCCACGCCAACTCCCTTCTCATCGCTTTTTGGGCTCTGTCTTTTGAAGCTTGCGCATTTTCTCTATGCTCATCTCGCTTTTCGAGGTAGTAGCTGAAATTGCCTTTGTATGAATAGAGTTGGTTGTTCTCGATTTCTAAGATGCGGTCACAGACATTTTCGAGGAAATATCTATCGTGGGTGATCATAAAGATGGTCGAGTTGGTCGATTTAAGACGTTTTTCGAGCCATGCGATCATCTCTAAATCAAGATGGTTTGTCGGCTCATCTAAGAAAATCAAGTCCGGTGCTTCAAGCAGGACAGCGGCAAGAGCTGCGCGTCTACGTTCTCCGCCACTTAGAGTGCCGATCTTCCTTGTGAGATCATGTAAGTTGAGCTGCCCTAGGATTTCTCTTGCCCTGGCTTCGTAATTCCAAGCTTGGGTTCTGTCCATGGCGTCACAGGCATCCTGAAACTTTGCTCCTTCTGCTCCCTTGGTCAGTTCGCGTTCGTAGTTCTTCATGGCCACGACCGCAGGGTTGTCTCCTATATATAGGGTGTCGAGCAATGTCGCTTCGGCGTCCAAGTCTGCTTCTTGCTTCAAAAAGGACCACCTTACACCTCCTGCAAAAGCAATTCTTCCCTCATCAGCGGGCTCGATGTCACAAAGGGCACGCATCAATGTGCTCTTACCTGTTCCATTTCTTGCGACCAATGCAACTCGATGTCCACGACCCAGTCCAAAGGTTAAATCCTCAAAAAGCAAGCGTTCTCCATACCTTTTCGACAACCCCTCTACTGATAATACGTTCTGCTCTGCCATGTTCGCAAGGTAGTTCGGATACGATAAGATACCGCTGTAAAGCCTGAAAACATTGCTTATGCAGCCTATGTTAACAATTCTACGTTCATATATATGAGGGTCGTGTATTTTGGACATGTGTTTACCATCGGATATTGCGCTAAACCTTAAAACATTGGTTCTATGAAAAAATTATTTACATTATTTGCGTGTGCTTCTTTGGCATTTACGCTTTCAGCTCAGGATTCTGAGCAAGCTGCGGGTTCTTATTACCTAGGTACTGGTAATGCACTCGATTTAGTTAATATTTTTGGCGGAGGCATTGATATGTCTGCTACCATTGGTTACGCTGTAATTGACGACCTCGTTGTTACAGGATCTATTAACGGACTAACTGATGCCCTTGCGCTCGATTTATCTGTACGTTACTTCTGGAATGGTGTATTCTTCCAAGCTGGAGCTACTGACTTAGCTGGTGAAGCTAGCATTTCATTAGGTGCTGGTAAGTACTTCAACCTGGGTTCTGTAAGTGATCGCTTTTACGTTGATCCACAGATTAACTACAACCTTGATACAGGGTTTGAAACTATGATTGGTTTGGGAGCGCGCTTCTAAGACATTCTTTACTGATTTGAAAAAGGGCAGCCTTCGGGTTTGCCCTTTTTTTTGTGGTTATAAAATAAAAGGCTGTAATTTGTATGTGTGATTTGCGAAAAAACCTCATCTTCACTTACTCGTATCAAGATAAAGAATCATTTTAATGCCCAATTTGTCAAAACGTTCTTCTTCATTCAACTTTTCCACTTCTTTGTGGGGTGACTTGACACGTGATGAACTTCATGCGGTTATGCGGCTTCGAATAGATGTCTTCGTTGTGGAGCAGGATTGTCCTTATCCAGAGTTGGATGGGAAAGATCTCAAGTCAATTCATGTGTATGCTTTTAAATCAGACGACGATATTTCAGCAGGAGATGCCGCAGCTGCGACAGTACGGGTTTGCGCTCCAGGTTTGAGCTATTCTGAACCCAGCATAGGTCGGGTGGCTACAAGGGCGGATTGTAGAGGGATAGGGCTTGGAATTGAGATCATGAATCTTGCAATTGCGGAGTGTGACAAAGAATACCCTGGGTTGGGGATTCGTATTTCAGCACAATGCTACCTTGAGAAATTTTACGCTGATTTGGGATTTAAATCAACAGGGGAGACCTATCTAGAAGATGACATCCCCCATGTCCAAATGTTCAGGGCGAGCCGCTAAAGGTTAGGCTCTCAGAGAATCCTCCTTGTTTTCAGCATTGACAGTGCCTGGTCCAGCGATAACAGCTGCTCGGACGAATGAAATAAAGAGGGGGTGAGGCGCGAGCACAGTCGAGGCGTATTCAGGATGAAACTGAGTAGCGATGAAGTATGGGTGAGCGGGGATCTCAATGATTTCGACCAGATCGCTCACGGGATTGATTCCTGTTGCAATCATACCTGCTTCCTCAAATTGTGCTCGGTATTCCTCGTTAAATTCATATCGATGACGATGACGCTCTTCAATAGATGAGGTGCCGTAGATCTCACGAACTTTTGAACCCTCCATGAGGTCGCACGGGTAGGCTCCGAGTCGCATCGTTCCTCCCATGTCTGTAATAGACTTTTGCTCAGCCATTAGATTAATCACTGGGTGTGGGGTGTACTCTTTAATTTCTGAGGAGTGTGCATCTGTTAGGCCGAGCACATTTCGCGCAAACTCAACGACTGCGCATTGCATTCCAAGGCAAATGCCAAAGAATGGAATGTCGTTCGTTCTTGCAAAATGAATGGATTCAAGTTTGCCGTCAATTCCACGAGATCCAAATCCAGGAGCGACAAGAATTCCATGTAAGTGTCCCAGTTTTTCCTGTACGTTTTTCCGAACGATTTGTTCGGAATGAATCCAGTGAATTTCCACCCTGGTTTTGAGATTTGCGCCGGCATGTGCGAGCGCCTCAGCGATGCTTTTGTAGCTGTCTTTAAGCTCGACATACTTTCCTACCAAACCAATATGAACTGTTTGATCTGGGTTTTTAAAACGATACAGGAAGTTCTTCCACTCGGTAAGGTTAGGTTTGTCAACCTTGCTAAGGTCTACATCTAGTTTACTGAGAACCACTTCATCAAGTCGCTCTTCTTGCATCAATAGTGGAACATCATAAATGGTCTCTGCGTCGATCGATTCTATGACTGAGTCGTGACTTACGTTGCAGAATTGAGCCAGTTTTGTTCTGATAGAAGGAGTGAGGTGGTGTTCCGTTCTGCAGACGAGAATGTCGGGTTGAACACCCAGTTCAAGCAATTGCTTCACGGAGTGCTGCGTGGGCTTTGTTTTAAGTTCCCCAGCGGCTTTTAAGTAGGGGATAAGTGTTAAATGAATCACAAGAGTGTCCTTGGGATTTTGCCATTTCATTTGTCGAACGGCCTCAATGTAAGGGAGCGATTCAATGTCACCTACTGTACCACCTATTTCAGTAATGACAAAATCAAACTCGCTTTGTGATCCAAGAATTTGAATTGAGCGCTTGATTTCATCTGTAATGTGAGGTATAATTTGAACGGTTTTCCCCAAATACTCCCCTCTACGCTCTTTGTTAATCACAGACTGATAGATGCGGCCTGTTGTAATGTTATTTGCTTGGGTAGTGCAGACGTTCAGGAATCGTTCATAGTGTCCCAAATCCAAATCTGTCTCAGCTCCGTCTACTGTTACATAGCATTCTCCATGTTCATATGGATTCAAGGTGCCAGGGTCAACGTTAATATATGGATCGAGTTTCTGTATTGTCACCCGATACCCTCTCGCCTGAAGTAGCTTTGCCAATGAGGCACTTACGATGCCTTTTCCCAAACTGGAACTCACGCCTCCGGTCACAAAAATATATCGGCTATTGCGGCCGTTAATGCTTGATTTACTAGAGTCTGAAGGTGTGTGTGGCATGTTCCCGAATTCGAAGTATGAATACGGAAATCAAAGGTAGAAGAAAGATTGCCTACAAATGCCCAATGTTAAAAAATAGTTTGTTTTTATTTGAAACGACATTTTTTTGCTCACTCAAAAGTGTGCCAGGTAAGTGAACCACGTTCTCGAAAGACTCACAAACGTTATTTAATTTTTTCCGTAAGGGCGTCGATGAACTTAAATCCTGAGAGGAATTCTCTCGCGACGATTCGAATGAGCGTATACCCTGGGATGGCAAGAACCATTCCCGAGACTCCGCCCAAAAGTCCAGCCATGCTTATGACGATAAAAATCTCGAGGGGGTGAGCCATTACTCGGTTTGAGAAGACAAAGGGCTGTGTGAAGAAGTTGTCGACGAGCTGGGCGATGACGTAAACAATCGCGGTATAAAGAATCTGAAGTCCCCAACCAGATGGATCTCCGGTATATGTTGTGGCCACAATCAGAAGGCCTAACGCCGTTGAGGCTAGGGGGCCTAGATATGGAATAAGGTTAAATATTCCGGCAATAAATCCCAACAAGAGTGCGTGTTCCGAACCGATGATTGCCAGTCCCGAACTGACCATGACAGTAACGATTGTGATTTGAATAATGAGTCCGCTGAAGTATCTCGTAAGTAGGAAAGAGGATGAAACCATCACGTGCTCCATTTTCTCTACCTGAGAGTTTGGGGTCAGAGTGACGATCATTTTGTGGAATAAGTTTCCGTCTTTAAGAAAGAAGAACGTCATAAACAAGATAGAAAAAACAGCGATAAAAGCAGTGCCTAGGAAGCCAAATAAGCCGCTGAAAATGCTGCCAACTCCGTTAAGCCCGATGATCGATTGGATTTGGTCTGTCAGAAAACCCGTCGGAGTTTGATCAGAAAGATTCAGTTTTGAGGAAAGCGCATCTGCTTGTGACATCCACTCGTTGACTGTCGCTGCTATTTGTTGGGGGTCCAGCGTGTTTAGGGCTTTGGCTTCAGCAGTTACCAAGGGGCCAAACATTCCTATAACCACACTTCCCAGTGTAATGAAGCACAACAAAGCCAAGACTGCTCCTACATAAGAAGGGAGGCTATGTCCTTTTATTTTCACTTTAGAAATGAGGTTAACGATCGGCCGGCCGGCAAAACTAAGGGCTACTGAAATGAGGAGGTAGCCGACTATTTCCCGAAAGAAAAACAATGCGTAAAGTCCCAATAGGACGCCCAAGACTTGGAGGATGGTTCTCGTAGTTGAATTCTTCATGTTTGCTTCATCTTATGACAGCAAGTTAGGGTCTGTAGGCACTCAGAACATTCCCAGTGCCTTCAAATACTTCATCCCAATCGTTGATAAGTAGCTCCATCGCCACACAGGCGCCAGGTGTCATTGTGATTTGTGATCCTGACAGAATGGTGATCAAATCTGAAATTCCAGGGTTGTGCCCTACGACAATGCATGTGGGGGTTTCAGAGGGAAGATTTTCGATGTTCTTGATCCAAATCGCTGGATCTGCGAGGTATCCATCTTCGATGTAGTTTACTGAAATATCCAGGTTGTGAAGTCCGGAGAGTAGCAATTGAGTCGTTTCTTTGGTGCGCTTCGAAGGTGAGGAGTGGAGGATGATTTTATTCGATGCGAGTTCAGGTTCTAGTTCATTAAGTTTGATGCACAATCGTACAATGTCAAGGCGTCCTTGATCTGTGAGTGGACGGTCGAAATCGGGGCTTCCTGGTGAAGATTCTCCATGACGTAAGATAAAAAGTTTAGGCACGACTAAATATTTTGATAAGGAAGGTTTAACTTTGTCGCCACAAATTACTTATAAAGTGACCTCATTACCAACTACAAGTAACAGGCAAGATTATCTCAAGGCAATATTGTCGATAGAGCTGAAAGGTGGCAAAGCCAGCACTTCGGCCATCGCTACTCGTCTAAGCACCCAACCTGCATCCGTGACTGGGATGTTAAAAGTGCTTTCAGACCACAATCTCGTGTCTTATGTGCCCTATCAGGGAGCAGTTCTTACTTCAGCCGGCAAAGTCCAAGCCCTTAACCTCATCAGAAAACACAGGTTGTGGGAGACGTTTATGGTGGAGAAGTTGGGGTTTGGTTGGGAGGAGGTTCATGATGTTGCTGAACAGCTTGAGCATATTGACTCCCCCAAGCTTATTGAGAAATTAGACGCATTTTTAGGTCGTCCTCGCTTCGATCCCCATGGAGATCCTATTCCTGATGCGGAGGGAAACATATCAGATAGAAGGTCTCTTGTTGAAGTCAGTGCGTTAAAGGTTGGTGCAAAGGCTTCCGTTCGTGGAGTTCTAGGAAGCAGCGATTCGTTTTTAAAACATCTGGACGATTTGGGAATCAAGCTCGGCCTTGAGTTTGCTGTGGTGAAAATATTTGAGTATGATGGAAGTTTTCAGGTCAAGGTAAAAAAGGAAGAAAAGGTTTGGTCAAAGAAGTTAGTAGAACAATTGTTAGTTGAGAAAAAATGACGTTTGATTCATTGGTATTGTGGCTTGAATCTATAGGCCCTATAAAGGCAGCTCTGGCTGCGACAACTTTCACTTGGGCCTTAACTGCGGCAGGTGCATCGCTGGTTTTTTTCTTCAAAGAAATGCACAGGAAGTGGTTTGACGGCATGCTTGGATTCACCGGTGGAGTAATGGTGGCCGCGAGTTTCTGGTCACTGCTGGCTCCTTCTATTGAGCTCTCTGAGGGAGATGGGTTTGCGAAGGTTTTTCCGGCGGCTATCGGCTTTGGTCTGGGGGCTCTTTTTATTTTCGGATTGGATAAAATAACCCCTCACCTTCACATTAATTTTAACAAGGATGAAGCTGAGGGGCCTAAAACAGACTGGCACAGTTCTACGCTTCTGATTTTGGCGATAACGCTTCATAACATCCCAGAAGGGCTTGCTGTGGGAGTGATTTTCGGAGGGGCTGCGATGGGGTTAGATGGTGCCACTACAGCTGGGGCCGTTGCCCTTGCAATTGGGATCGGTATTCAGAATTTCCCTGAGGGGCTCGCCGTCTCTATGCCGCTCCGCCGCCAAGGCGTGAGTCGCCGCAAGTCATTTATGTACGGACAACTCTCGGCTGTTGTAGAGCCGATTGCGGGAGTAATAGGTGCGATTCTTGTCGTCCAAATGACACCCATCCTGCCTTACGCCTTGGCGTTTGCCGCTGGTGCAATGATTTTTGTTGTCATCGAAGAAGTGGTGCCAGAAACGCAGCGCGACAAGTACACCGATTTTGCAGCGATGGGCTTTATACTGGGCTTCATCGTGATGATGTCCCTTGATGTAGGGCTGGGTTAAGATTTTATTATGTTAGCGCCTGGCTTCCATACTCCCTATTCGTTTTCCCCTTATCCTATTTTTTATCGGCATGATGCTCAAACCTAATTGTGTCAACTTCCTTAAGTATTGATTATTTAAAAAAGTAAAAAAACACCTCATTCCCTTGTGACAATCATATGACTATTGGCTGACTGTTTTATGACAATTAGAGGTCAATCTCATGAGTAATTTTACAGATGAGAAATTTATTTGTCATTCGGCTAAGTGCCTTTTAAAAATATTATCATGAATCGGTTATTTACATTTATACTCTTTCTTCTGTCTTCTTCCTTATCTATCGCTCAGGTAGATTGTGCGAACATAGTAAACGGTTCTGCGTTGGTTGATGACTGTGGCGATTGTCAACAGGCATATTTCTACAACTACGTGACGCACGCTGTCACAACCATTGATGTTGTGGGCGATTCTGAAGCTGGTCCCAACGAGATGCTTGTTTTGGCAGATAGTCCAAGCAATCCATCTTGGAACGCCTCTTGTGCTTTGGTTCCAGGTTGTATGGATGACACCGCTTGCAACTATAATGCTATTGCCACTGAAGATGATGGGACGTGCGGCGTTGTTGACGACTGTGGAGAATGTCATCTGCCTTACTGTTACAACATGACAACCCATGTGGTTTTATATGTAAGCCAGAGCGACTGTTCAGACCTTTGGATCTCTGGCACGGGTGGTGGCATGACTAACCTAGATAATTCCTTCAGCCCTGTGTGGAATGCTTCATGTACGGATTGTGCGAACATAGTAAACGGTTCTGCGTTGGTTGATGACTGTGGCGATTGTC